>DASQPS010000359.1:0-2724 GCA_035643845.1 Gemmatimonadaceae bacterium
TTACACCTCCGCGCCCGCGGCCGAAGAGGCGAGCGAGCCTGAGCGCGAGCTCAGGCCCCTCGATCGGGACGCCGTCGAGGAGGATCTAGGTCCATCCGGAGCCATCGCGAAAGTTCTTGCTCAATACGAGAACCGCGAGAGCCAGCGAGAAATGGCTGGCGTCGTCGCCGATTTATACAACGATGGCGGCGTTGGTTTGCTCGAGGCGGGTACTGGCGTCGGGAAATCACTCGCCTATCTCGTTCCTGCTTTGAGATGGGCCGCCGCGAACGGTCAGCGCACTGTGGTGTCGACCAACACGATCAATCTCCAGGAACAGCTCGTACGAAAAGACTTGCCCTTTCTCGCCAGCGCATTCGAAGGCGAACAGCAGGTTCGGTTTGCTTTGCTCAAGGGTTGGCGGAATTACCTGTGTCTTCTCCGTCTCGCGCAGAGCAAGCTTCTCGCTTCATCGCTTCTTGGCGAGGAGGCGCGCGCGGAGCTCGACACAATTGCCGAATGGGCGGAGCGGACCCCCGATGGATCGCTGGCAGATCTTCCGTCGCCGCCTCGGCCTGAAGTTTGGGACGAGATCGCGGCGGAGCCGGACCTGTGCCGTAAGTCGGCGTGTCCGCACTACGGAAAATGCTTCCTCTTCCAGGCAAGACGCGCTGCGGCGCAAGCCGATGTCGTCGTCGTGAACCATCATCTGTTGATGTCGGATGTGGCAGTCAGACGGGTGCAGCAGAATTGGGAGGAGGCAGCCGTGATTCCCGCCTACTCGCGACTCGTCGTCGACGAAGCGCACCACATTGAGGATGCTGCCGCTGCACACCTTGGCAGTGCCGCGAGCAAGCGCGGATTGGAACAATTATTCGCACGTTTGATTCGAACAGGGGCGGCTCGCGGCCGCGGCTTGCTCCCGTCTCTCGAGGCTCGGCTCGTCGCGGCGCCTGATCTCCTGAACACCGCAAGTCTGGAGATCGTGCGCAAGAGCCTCGTCCCAACCGTTGAGGCGGCGCGAGAGAAATCAGCGCTCCTCTTTGATCTGCTGCACGGTTATCTGCAACTGCACGGCGAGTCCGTGCGCCGCCTCACCGGCGAATTTGCGTGCGATCCAATATGGAAGGCAGGATTGAATGTTGCGCTGACCGATCTGCTCGGCGAGATCGCCATGCTCAAGTCGGGCCTGGAAATGGTGCGCACGAGAATGGAGACAGCGAAAAAACCGGACGATACGGTGCTGCCGCTGATCTCCGAGATGGCAGCTGTGGGAAGACGCCTGGAGGCAACGGCGCTTGCACTCGAGGGTACGTTGCGCCCTCCCGCCGGGGAGCCAATGGTGCGATGGATCGAGCTGCGGGGGAGGGAAGGCAACGTCGCCGTCATGTCGGTTCCGCTCGACCTTGCTCCGATTCTTCGTGAAGATCTGTTCAATAGAGTCGATACATCGATTCTGACGAGTGCGACGCTCACGACCGACGCGCGGTTCGATTTCCTTTCTCGCCGACTCGGGGTCGACTCGATGGAAAATGTGTTGACCGAGATCTTTCCATCTCCGTTCGCGTACGCGACTCACGCGCTCTTCATGGTTCCAACTGACGTGCCGCCACCCAACGTTGATTCCGCCGGCCACCTGCAAGCCGTTGTCCGGAGCATTCTCGACTTGACCGAAGCCGCCGATGGCGGAGTGTTCGGACTATTCACGAGTCACAAGGACGTGCGGGCAGTCGCTTTGGAGCTGCGGGCGCGCGGAATCGGCAGGTCGCGCGCGTTGTACGTTCACGGCGAAGACAGCCGAGATAATCTCCTCAAGAATTTCAGGGAATCGGGTCGGGCGGTATTGTTGGGCACGGCGTCGTTCTGGGAAGGCGTCGACGTGCCCGGACGCGCTCTTCGTGGTCTTTTGATCGCGCGGCTACCGTTTCGGGTTCCTACCGAGCCGGTGACTGCTGCGCACTGCGAGGCAATCATTGAACGCGGCGGAGATCCGTTCGCAGACTACATGGTGCCGCACGCAGCGCTCAGGTTGAAACAGGGCTTCGGCAGACTGATCCGCACCGCCACCGATCGCGGTGTTATCGTCCTAGTGGATCCGCGCGCGGTCAACAAGGGTTATGGAAGGTCCCTGCTCCGCGACCTTCCGCCAGCGCGACGAGTATTCGGCCCATGGAAAGCGATCGTCAAGCAACTTCAGGACTTCTATTCGTGACCAACTGAGATGCCCGCGAGAAAGTATCGTCCCGGAAAAATCGTCTGTGTTGGTCGCAATTACCGCGATCACGCCAAGGAGCTCGGCAACGAAGTCCCGAAAGAGCCGCTGCTCTTTCTCAAGCCACCGTCGAGCGTCGTTTGGAACGGCCAGGCGGTCAAGCTCCCCGCTGCGTCGTCCAAGGTCGAGCACGAGGGCGAGATCGGAGTCGTGATAGGGAAGACGCTCGCGTGGGTGTCAGAGAAGGATGCAGCAGCAGGGATCCGAGGAATAATCGCGGTGAATGACGTCACCGCGCGCGATCTCCAAAAGAGCGATGGACAATGGACGAGAGCGAAGGGTTTCGATACCTTTTGTCCTCTGGGAGAGGAGTCGTCGAAGCTTCCGGACCTCGACAGTCTGAGCGTCGTCACGAGAGTGAACGGCGTCGAGCGGCAACGGGGGAAAAGTAGCGAGATGGTCTTCTCGATCCCGTCCCTGCTCGCCTATATCTCGCGCATAATGACACTGGAGCCGGGCGACCTCGTCGCGAC
>DASQPS010000360.1:0-2079 GCA_035643845.1 Gemmatimonadaceae bacterium
GAGACCTTTCGCTGAAACAAATCCGTCGCGCGTTGCGCATTCAGCTCGGCCTGTTTCGCGGACGCCTCCGCCTGGAGCAAGGCGGCTTTCGCCTGAGCGAGCGCCGCTTCGAACGGACGCCGATCGATTTCGAACAGCACGTCACCCTTCTTAACCGGCTGGCCTTCCTTGTAGTTTTGCGAAATCAAGTAACCCTGCACCCGAGCCTCGATCGTCGCATTCACCGAGGCATCGAGCTGCCCGACGTATTCATTATAGATCGGCACATCCTGCTGGATCACTTCGGTCACCAGCACTTCTGGGGGCGGCGGAGCGGGCGGCTTCTTTTTCCCGCACGCCGTTAAACCGACCGCCACGCAAAGCAGCACCAAGCTCAGAGCGCACCTCTTCTTCGCCGCACTCCTGCCGACGCGTTTCATCCACCACCTGTCACACGTCACATGGCATTCGTCACGTTCCGTGTTCGTTGTCGCTCACTTTTTCATCCAGTGGCGGGTGTTAGAGAACCGGCAGTCCGGTAGACGGCAGCAATTATGCGATTGCCATCGGTTGCGCCGCTTCGACGATAACGTGCGGATTAACGACTTGGCGCACCGCTCCGCGGCTTTTTGCTCGGTCGTTTGGCGCGGGACTGGATCTTATGCGCGTGGATGATCGCTTTGATCAATCCCGGAAAACGGTGCTCGATCTCGGCGCAGCGTGAGGTGTTCTGCATCTCGACGCCGCGGCGCTCACCGCGGATCAAGCCGGCGTGGCGCAAGGCCGTGAAATGCTGCGAGAGGGTCGACTTCGGAATGTCCCGGTCGACTACAGTCAGGAAGTCGGAGCAACGCTGCGAGCATTGTGAGTTCGCGATCTGCGAAAAGATCGCGACGCGCACGGGATCGGAGAGGGCGTGCAGGATCGCTTCGACGGTCACGTCCTCGATCGAAGGATGAAAAAGAGGCCTCATGACTTTTCATGGTATCACAGTTTGACAGTTGTTCCATTGTTCGTAAGTTCGGAACTATAGATAAGCAGGCAGAGATGGCGATGTCCCGGTTCTCAACCAACGAAGAACAACAATCGTCATGAGCAAACTCCTCGGCAAAGTCGCCGTCGCCACCGGAGACGTTTCATCTGGGTTGCGGAGAGCGTCCCCTGTTCTCGACGAGAGCCGTTCAGGTCCCGAGCCGTTCACGACTGCGGGTGGAGGTGACGATCGACTGCTCGATTCGTATTCGAAAACAATCGCCGCGGTTGTGAACCGGGTTGCACCGAGTGTGGTTAACATCCGGGTTGCGGCGCAGGACGGGCGGGCCGGCGGCGGCTCGGGTTTCGTCATCGCACGTGATGGCTTCATCCTGACGAACAGCCACGTCGTTCATGGCGCACGCGAGTTGGAGGTGACGCTGCACGACGGGCGGGTGTATCCCGCGGAGTTGATCGGCACCGATCCTGACACCGATCTCGGCGTCATCCGCATCGACGCACCGGACTTACAGCATGCGCGCTTCGCTGATTCATCGGCGATCCGCGTCGGCCAAATCGCCGTCGCAGTCGGCTCACCATACGGCTTTCAGCAGACCGTCACTGCTGGAATCGTGAGCGCGCTCGGCCGTTCCATGCGTGCTGAGTCCGGCCGGCTGATGGACGAGATTATCCAGACCGATGCCGCGCTCAATCCGGGGAACTCCGGCGGCCCGCTCCTGAACAGCGCGGGTGAAGTCATTGGCGTGAACACCGCGGTCATTCTGCCCGCTCAAGGCATCTGTTTCGCGATCGCGAGCAACACCGCGCACTTGGTTGCCGGGTGGTTAATCAAGGACAGCCGCATCCGTCGAAGCACAATCGGGGTGGCTGGGCAAAACGTCCCGCTGCATCCGCGCGTCGTGCGCTTCCATAAGTTGCCTAACGAACGCGGCGTGCTCGTGATGGAAGTAGAACCTGGCAGTCCCGCCGCTATCGCCGGGGTGGAGAAAGGCGACACGATCGTCGGTTTCAAAGGCCAGACGATCTCCACGATCGACGACCTCCACAAACGCTTAGTGGCCGACGAAATAGGCGTGCCGTCGCCGATCATGTTCTTGCGCGGAACCG
>DASQPS010000361.1:0-12283 GCA_035643845.1 Gemmatimonadaceae bacterium
AAATGCTGCGCGACGTTCGTGAGGGCCTCACGACGACGCCAAAGCAGCTCTCGCCAAAATATTTCTATGATGAGCGCGGGTCCGAGCTGTTCGAGGAGATCACGCAGCTCCCCGAGTACTATCTCACCCGAGCGGAGCGCAGTCTGCTCGAGCGGAAAGTTCCTGCGATCGTGCAATCGGTGCGTCCGTGCTCTCTGGTCGAGCTCGGCGCCGGCAGCGCAACGAAGACACGCATTATCCTCGATGCGATGCGCGAGAGCGGGTGCGCCGAATACTATGTACCGATTGATGTGAGCCGAGATTTTCTGGAAGGGGCGGCCGCGCAGCTGCGCGAAGATTATCCAGAGATGCGGATCACGCCCGTCGTTTCCGACATCACTGAGCCATTCGTGCTACCCCCCGTCGCGAGTCCTACGATGGTCGCGTTCCTGGGCAGCACCATCGGGAATTTCTCGCGCGAGCAGGCGATCCGGCTTCTGTCCCACGTCGCTCGCGCAATGTCACCCGTCGACCGATTTTTGCTGGGCGCCGACCTCGTCAAAAGCCCCGAAGTCATCACGCGCGCCTACAATGATGCGCAGGGAGTTACCGCTGCGTTCAATCTCAACGTCCTCGAGAGGCTGAACCGCGAGCTCGGCGCTGATTTCCCGCTGGCCGATTTCGAGCACCGCGCGTTCTACAACGCTGGACAACGGCGAATCGAGATGCACCTCGTTGCGCGGGAGCCGCTCGAAGTTACGATTCCGGAAATCGGCCGCATCAATTTCCAGAGGGGCGAAACGATTCGCACGGAGTTGAGCTACAAGTACGATCGTTCGACTCTGGAGGACATTCTTTCGGCATCGGGACTCGCGATGGAAAAGTGGATTCCCGCCCAGGACGAATCCTTCGTTCTCGCACTCGCACGCGCGGAGATCTGAGTAAGCGCCGTGAGCCTCTCGGCAGCCGGACTGCTTGAGGATTTGAGGAAGCGTCTCTACTCACCGTCGAGCCCGGATACGCCGCTCAAGGTTGGAGTGGAGCTGGAGGTGATTCCCGTTTATGCGTCGACGAGGTTGCCGGCACTGCCACGAACTGACGGTGCGGCCGGCAATGTCGCCACCGCTCGTATCCTTTCCGATCTGGCGCAATCGGAAGGTTGGGTCGAGAGCGTTCTCGAGGGCGACCCGCCGTCCTGGACACTCTCGGACGGATCGTGCATCTCCTTCGAGCCCGGCGGCCAAATCGAGATCAGCAGCGCCCCTGAACTAACCGCGTCAGTGGTGGTGGCCCGTGTCCGCGAACACCTCACAACGATACGCCGTGCATTGCGAGTCGCTGGTATCGAGCTGATTGCTCTTGGAGTTGATCCGTGCAACGATGTGGATCGGGTCCCGCTGCAGCTGCACAGAGACCGTTATGTGCGGATGACGCGCTACTTCGATTCGATCGGGCCGTCGGGGATTCGGATGATGCGGCAGACGGCAGCTGTACAGATCAATGTCGAGCGCGGCTCCGATCCTACGGCGAGATGGGCTCTACTCAACGCTCTCGCGCCATACATCGTGGCGCTATTCGCCAACTCGCGCAGCTACGCGGGAAAGACGACCGGCCACGGCAGCTATCGCGCGCATCTGTGGCGGACTCTGGACAATTCGCGCACAGGCCTCCCGTTCGATTCACAGGACCCAGTGCAGCGCTATCTGGATTTTGCGCTCGACGCCGGCGCGATGAGGAGCAGTGATGGCTCCGCTCCGTGGCTGTCGTTCCGCAGTTGGATGCGATCGGGCAATCCCGACGAGCACGACTGGATGTTTCACCTCAGTACGCTTTTCCCCGAGGTGAGACCCAAAGAATTTTTCGAGATCCGATGCGCTGACGCGATCGAGAGCGATCTGCTCGCGGCGCCAATCGTGTTCGTCACTGGAATCGTTTACGATCAGGAGAGCGCAAGAGCCGCTCGCGCCCTGCTTGGCGCGCCCAGCGAAACGTTGCTCGAGCGCGCCGGACACGTTGGACTCGCAGATGCGGAAATTCGTCGCGCAACGGTCAAACTGGTAGCAATCGCCATGGACGGAGCCAGAAGGCTTGGTCCTGACTACATCTCGGGCGAAGATCTCGAAGTAGCACGCCAGTTTTTCGAGCGCACGCTCAGTTCGCTCCGCTAAAAATCTCTATCGCGGAAGCGGAGCCAACCCGGGCATGCTCGCCGGAATTCCCAGGCTTTCGGCCGGCGGCAGTTTGTGCGTCCGATACCACTCCTGACGGGCAAGATTGACTCTGTCGCCGCGGTCGATCCACATCTGCGTCGCCATATCGTACCGCGCGAGCACGTTGTGCAGCCAATACGGCCTGTTCTCTCGCAACCACGCCTTTTCGTACTCGTCGCGAATAAGCGAGTAGCCGTCGCGCAGATCCTGTAGCCGGCCGTTTGCTCCCGTGATGTCGGCGAGGTCGCGGCTCGCCGACTTGTTCGTCGAATCCGACGCGCGTTCGTACATCCCGACGACTTCATCAGCGAATTGGAATTTCATTCCGATGAAATCCATCTTGCGGGCCCCGAGCTTCATCGCCTCAAGCGCGTCCCGCTCGCGAACGATGCGTGGGTCAGCCTGATCGAGAAAAACGAGAGCTGATTCGGCGAGTATCCTCAGGTCGTGCGTGTACGGCCGGATTCTCTGGGCCATGCTGCGCCCTTCTGCACTCCACGGGTCGAGCCAGAACAAATAATCGCTGGCATCTCCGACCTTTCCCGCGAGGAGAAGCGCATGTGCGGCGGTGAGCCGCCGCTGCGCCTCATCGATTTTTCCAGTAAGGTCGCCGTGAAAGACGCGACCATAGCTCGATACGAACGCATCGATGCTGCTCTCGCCTTCCTGCCATCCTGCTGCCGCGCCGAACAGATCACCGTACCAGGTCTGATTGAAGAGCGACTCGCCGTCGTCGTCCCACGAAGTGTTGAGCATCCCGGTCGCACCGAGACGTTGGCCGTCGCGCACAAAGCCCTGGATATTGGGAAGGGCGATCGAGTTGTCGGGATAAACGCGGTTCCAGCTGTTGATGCCTGGTGCTACCCACGTTTCCATTCCAGCATCCCGGAACGGCGCGATGAATCTCACGAACGAGGAGTCGCGGCCGTACGTCCACGGAACGGCAATCATATCTCTCGGAAGAGTTTTGACGAGATCCGGACTGTTCATCGCTACGTCACCCCAGAACAGAAACCTTTTTCCGCTCGGCCTGAGCGCTGTTTCGATTTCCTTCAGGAAGTCGAGGTACACTGCGCCGAGGCCCTCAGTCTTCACGCGCTCGGCGGTTTGCCCGCGTCCAAGCTCGAAGGTCTCATCGGCGCCTAGATGAACGAAGTGACTGGGAAAGAGCGAGTCGATCTCTCCGAAAAGCTGACGTATCAGCGGAAGCGAGCCTGGTTGACCAGGCGCGAGGACGTGGCCGTGCGGCGTCTCGCCGAGCGGGGAATAGATCTCGTACTTCAGCATGTGGTGGAGGTGACCGAACGCTTCCTGCTCGGGAATAATGTCGACGTGGTACTGCGCGGCGTAGGCGACGAGCTCCTTGACATCGGCATGCGTGAGCGCGCCACCCGGGGGCGCGATCAGTGGGTTGGAGTCGTACGCAAGCGTGTGCTCGAAATACGGAGAGAAAACGTTGACCTTGTAAGCCGCCAGCGTTCGTATCTGCTTCTTCTGGAATTCGAGTGTTGGTACGGGTCCACGCGACAGGTCGTCGTGAAATCCGCGATAGCGCATGGCCGGCCAGTCGCGAATGGTTGCGCGATAAAACCGAGCGTCGCTGCCATCGCCGCTAACGATCTGCTTCACGGTTTGCGCGCCGTAGAAAACTCCGGCTGCAGTCGCGCCGATGACGACGATGCGGCTTCCATCGGGAGTAATTACATATCCTTCATCCGTCATCGCCGGATCGAAGACGAGCGAATGCCGCCGCAACACGCTCTGTGCGCTCGACCCACCGAGACGCATCAGGACCACGCGCGGCGTCGGACCATTCTCGGATGTGCTGACCCGAATACCTCGTTCCTTAAAAGCGCTGGCGAGATCGGCGGCCGCAAACCGATCCTCGGAATTTGTCGGGCGCAGGATCGTAATTCCGCGAAGAGCGACTGAGCCTTCGAGCTGCATCTCGCGCGGTTGCGGAATCAAGCGAAGATCAGTTTGTGCGGCCGCGGAGGACGCGAGGCCGGCGACGAGGAGGGCGAGCGCTGTCGTTGATGTCATCGAGTCGCTAATCGGGGTTGACTTGAAGAGATGAATATGGCTTCCGCGGGCGCATCGCGTCTATCTTCTTTGCCTATGCTGCTCCTTCCCATTTTCGCGCTGCTGCAGACCGTTGGTTCGAGTCAGACGCCTGGCGCAATCCGCATAAATCAGCTCGGTTACCTTCCCGATTCTCCAAAGATCGCAGTTCTCTGTTCTCTCGAGCGATTGACGGTGGGAGAGTTCAGCGTTTCCAATCGATCCGGGAAGATCATTCTCACCAGAGCCGCGACGGCCGCAAAGCCGTTTGGGCCTTGCGTCACCACCTACCGACTCGACTTCTCCTCGATCAAAACTCCGGGTGAATACCATCTCGCCGCGGCTGGAATGGTGTCGCCACTCGTTCGTATCAGGGAAAACGCCTATGCGGGTGCGGCTGACACGCTTCTCTACTACATGAGAGAGCAGAGATCCGGGTACAACCCGGTTTTTCATACTGTCGTGCACGCGCGCGATGGCATTGTTGTCGACTCGTCGCCGTTGGCCGGGAAGTTTGTGCCGGTGACGGGTGGTTGGGCTGACGCCTCGGATTATCTCCAGTATGTCATGACGTCATCGAACGCGACGTTCGTGATGTTGATGGCATATCGCGATCATCCTCGCTCCTTTGCCGATCGATTCGATTCGCGTGGACTCGCCGGCGGAAACGGCGTGCCCGATATACTCGACGAGGCACGCCACGGGCTCGAGTGGCTCGTGCGAATGTTTCCGTCCGATTCAGCAATGTTCAATCAGCTCGGCGACGACCGGGATCATACCTATTGGGATCTGCCCGCAACCGATTCCGCGGATTACGGCTGGGGAAAAGGCAAAGAGCGACCGATTTATCCGTGCACCGGAAAGCCGCAGGGATTGTTCAAGTACAAAAACAGATCGAATGGACTCGCTTCTACAGCCGGCAAATACGCGTCTGCGTTTGCTCTCGCGGCATCGATTTACAGAAAGACGGATCCGGTTTTCGCTACGAAGCTGCGGAGCAAAGCTCTGGCGGCCTACTCGATCGGCAAGAAATATCCGGGCGTCTGTCAGGGCGCGCCCGGCCACGCCCCCTACTACTACGAAGAAGACAACTGGGTCGACGACATGGAGCTCGGCGCCTCGGAGCTCTATGCACTTACTCGCGACCGGTCTTATTTGCGCGACGCCTTGCAGTACGCTGCACGCGAGCCCGTGACGCCGTGGATGGGTGCAGACACAGCGAAGCACTACGAGTGGTACCCGTGGCACAACAACGGCCATTACGAGATATGGCGAAACGCGAGCTCCGCAGATCGAGAGATCGTCGCTGATTACTACCGCCGTGGCCTGGCAGCAGTGGTGGCCCGCGCAGACAATGGCTTTCGCATAGGAATTCCGTTCATCTGGTGCTCGAACAATCTCATGGCGTCGTTCGCGACGCAGGCGTTCCTGTATCGACGCATGACCGGCGACGACCGGTTCAGGGAGTACGAGCAGGCAGCGATCGATTGGCTGTTCGGAACGAATCCGTGGGGAGTTTCCATGGTGATCGGTCTGCCACACGATGGCGTTTTCGCGCGTACCCCGCATTCTGTCGTATCCGACCAATTACACATCGAGCTCACGGGCGCCCTTCTCGATGGGCCCGTCTATTCATCGATATACCACAATCTTCTTGGCATCCACTTACGTGACCAAGATGAGTACGCGCCCTTCAATGGAGGCTTCATCGTCTACCACGATGACGTGGGTGACTACTCGACGAACGAACCTATCATGGACGGCACAGCAAACCTGAGTTATCTGCTGGCCGCAATGGCCGACAATCGCAGGTAGTGCGTGCCCGAGCTGCCCGATATAACGGTTTACATCGAAGCGCTGGAATCGAGAATCCGCGGTCAGATACTCGAGCGGGTCCGCATCCCGAAACCGTTTCTCCTGCGGTCCGTCGATCCGCCGATTGCCGCCGCGCAAGGAAAACGCGTTCTCGGCGTGCGCCGAATGGGGAAGCGAATCGTCGTCGAACTGGAGGACGACCTGTTCCTGGTGATCCATCTGATGATCGCCGGTCGTCTTCGCTGGGTTCCTGCTGGCGCGAAGGTGCCAGGTAAGATCGGGCTCGCGGCATTCGATTTTACCGGCGGCAGTCTGATTCTCACCGAAGCCGGTTCCAAGAGACGCGCGTCACTCTGGCTCGTACGCGGCGAGCAGTCTCTCGAGCAGTTTGAGCGCGGCGGCCTGGAGGTTCTCGCTTCGACCATCGCGGAATTCACTGAACGATTGACGCGCGAGAATCACACGCTCAAGCGCTCACTCACTGACCCGAGGCTTTTCAGCGGCATCGGCAACGCGTATTCCGATGAGCTTCTCCATCGCGCGAGAATCTCACCGATCAAACATACGCGTCGACTTACCGAGGAAGAGATACAGCGTCTGTTCGATGCAACGAGGACCACGCTGATGGAGTGGACGGATCGTCTTCGAAAAGAATCAAAGGGAGATTTCCCGGCCAAGGTGACTGCGTTCCGCGATGAAATGGCCGTACACGGAAAGTTCGGGAAACCATGCCCGGTGTGCGGAACTCCGGTGCAAAGAATCCGCTACGCCGATAACGAGACGAACTACTGCCCACGCTGTCAGACCGACGGTAAGCTCCTGGCCGATCGCGCGCTCTCGCGCTTGCTGAAAGAAGATTGGCCGCGCTCGATCGACGAGCTCACCTGGAGCTAGATAGTGCCGGCGTTGATCCACTTCACCACGCGCGGTGGCTCGTAGGACTCGAACCTCTCCAGAAGTTTCTCCGCGTCGCTCTCGACAATAACCATTGCGCGGTGCGCCTCGCGCACGAATTTCTCCTCGACAGCGTGGTCGAGGAACTCGAGCAACGGGTCGAAATAACCGGCGACGTTGAGGAGGCCGCACGGTTTCGTGTGCATGCCGAGCTGCGCCCACGTCCAGGTTTCAAAAAACTCTTCTAGCGTGCCGATCCCCCCAGGGAGCGCGACAAATCCGTCTGCGAGCTCTGCCATCAACGCTTTTCGGGCGTGCATCGAATCCACGACGCGCAGATCGGTGAGCGCGGTGTTCGCTACCTCGCGCTCGACCAGCATTCGTGGAATCACGCCGATGATGTCACCGAGCTCGTCGCCCACTGAATCCGCGAGCGCTGCCATCAGTCCGACAGTCGATCCACCGTATACCACCGCAATTCCTCTTCGCGCCAACAGTCTGCCAAAAGCGCGCGCCGCTTCCACGTACTCGGCGCGCGCGCCCGGATTCGATGCGCAGAAGACGGCGAGACGCCGGATATCGCTCACAATGGAATTTTGTTCAGAGTAAACCCGTCAGGACCGGGGACGCAGCGCGTCCATCATGTTGACGCCGAGTCCGGCGAGAGACTGACCTCCGTCGCAGACTACGATGGCGCCTGTGATGAATTTCGCTGCATCGCTGGAGAGGAAGACTGCGAGATCAGCGATCTCGTCTTTCGTCGCGAAGCGTTTGAGCGGTACGCCCTGCGCGAACTGCTTTCGTATTTCCGGTGTCGGCGCCAGACGGCGCATACCCTCGGTGTCGTCGACTGCACCGGGCGCAATGGAATTGACCCGCACACCCTGCGGACCCCATTCGATAGCGAGGCACTTCGTCAACATATCCACCCCCGCTTTCGCGGCGCAGACGTGCGCCTGCATCGGCATCGGCGTGAATGCCTGCATCGCGGAAATGTTGATCACCGATGCGCCGGGGCGTTTCAGATGCTCGAACGCGGCACGGCAGGTATTGAATGTTCCGAGAAGATCGATGTCGATCACCGACTTGAATCCGTTCGCCGACATTCCGAGCGCCGGGGCTGGAAAGTTGCCGGCGGCGCCACACACCAGCAGGTCGATCTCGCCGTGCGCATCACGCGCGGACTTGATTGCCGCGGCAAGAGCGTCGTAGTCTCGGACGTCAGCGGGATGACCCGATGCAACTCCGCCCGCGCTACCTATCTCGGCGCAAGCGCTATCGAGTTTTTCCTTCGTCCTGCCTATCAGCCCGACGTTAACGCCGAGCTGCGCGAACCGCTTCGCAATCGCGAGATTTATCCCGCTGCCTCCGCCAGTGATGACGGCGGATTTTCCTTCGAGGATTTTCTGCCCGAAAACTTCCGCCATCCAAACTCCGTCGGCGTCGTCAAAGAGGACGCAAACCTAATCATCGAGCACCAAACGAAAAACCCCGCATCCTTTCGGACACGGGGCTGGCTACTGGTGGCCCACCCGTCCTACAAGCTCAGCCAGTAGCTCTATCGTTAGCCGGACTATGCCGGGCTCTACCTCTTAGACTCAGAGTACGAGAAAAGGGTTTATAAAGTTTTAAGTTTTTTTTCGTGATCGGCGCCCCGCCGCTTCCGGGTCGTATCAAGGCTAAGGTCGGCTGTCGAGGAAAAGAGCTGACCGACCGCCGCTTCAGAGATAGCGCCAACAGTTTCGCGGTTGAGCGAGAGCCGCACCGAGCTGCCCGCCGGGGCCTCCGCGATCAGTCCGGCCGAACGCATCGCCTGGACGTGATGCGTGATGGTGGGCTTGGAGACGCCCAGCTTCCGCGCTAACTCCGCCGAAGTCGTGGGCGTCCGTGCGAGGATCGAGGCGATTGCGTACCGCGTCGTGTCGCCAAGCGCGCGGAAGACAGATTCCGGATCCAGTCTGGCCGCTGCATTGGTGGTCGACGTGCCGTGCCTCGTTGCATCGGTCGCTATTCGGTTTACGGCTGACGTATCCCGCATAGTCGGGAAATAAAGGCTGACGCGCCCGGATTTCGTTTCGTATTTCGCCCACCAGTGCCTTGTGTTGAACCCGGATGGCATCACGCAACAGGCATCAATCCGATCGTATGGTATCGCCGGGCCGCTTCGCGGGCGAATCTCCCGGGCTTTTCGATCGAAGACCACCGGAAGCTCGAGCTCGCGCGCTAATTCTTCTATCGGTTTCTCTTCAGCCAGGTCGCGCATGCGGAAGGACTCCGCGCGCAGGACCGTTTCAAGAGCAGACCAGTCCTCGTGGAAAGTCGTCTTCCAGAATTGCGCGAGCACCAATGCGAGCTCGTCACGAAATGCATCGGGGCGCAGAAGCAACGCGGAGATCGCCTTCGCCGAGCGCGACGTCGGGTCGAACGGATGGAGACCGAAAGCACGCAGGAGCTCGTTCGCGCCATTGCCCGCTCCTGAAATCACGTCGCGAAGTTTCTTCTTGCCGGTCACGAGCACGCGCACTGTTTCACTGTCGTGAAATATTCCCGACAGGATATTTGTCGTCAGCTCCTCTGCCGGCATCGTGCGAATTGCCTCGAGGATTTCGTCGAACGCGATCTCTCCTGAAGTTTGCTGCAGCGCGTCCGCAAGAAGCGGCCAGAAGAGTGGCACTGGTGCGACTCGAGCAGCGACCCGCCCAAAGTCTTCCGGCAACCGCGCGATCGCCTGCGTCTTCCACGCATCCAACTCCGAAGGCGCTGGGTTCCCCAGAGTGTACAAGGCGTAGAACACGTCAAACCGCGGCGTCACGGCGAAAGTCACGGCAAAGGATCTCGCGGCAGACATGTTAGTTACGAACCTAACAGAGCAACCGGCGCTTAGTCCACCTTTCTGCGACTGATCGCGAAGATCCCATTCGTCATGTCGATGCGGACGATTCCGCTGCTCCACACATCGCCGCCGAGGACGCCGTCGAGTGAAGCAAGAACCTGGTAGACAGGCGCGCGGACGACAGCGCCTCTGAAAAGAATGGGATAGCCGCGCACGAGCACGCGGACATCGGGAAGCACGGGCGCCCGAAGAGATATCTCACCGCCGAGTCCGCCAACGCGGCGGCTCTCGATTCTGGCCGCCTCGAGCTGCAGCTTGTCGAGCAGCGTCTCCGTAACGAACGTGAGCTGTGCACCTGTGTCGAGCGCGAAATGGAGTGGAATCCCGTCCGTACTCATGATGCGCACTACCGGCAGTCCAACCCAGAAGAGATTTCTTTCCGAGTTGTGCCGCGCAGTTGCCGGATTGCGCAGCGTTATGACACCCTCCCCGTAATCCATCACGATGTCGAGCTGCCGGATGATGTCGAAGCCAATGATCCCGTCGATTTTCACCGGCGCAGTTTGCTCGATAGGCCTGGGCTCCCGCATCTGCATCATCGTATGTTCGACGATCATTGTCGGAGCGTTGCGCACGGTCAACTGGCCAATTCTGAGTTCTGGAATTACGCCTGGATTTGCTTTCACACGTCCGGTGCTCGTGACTATCTCGAGCGTGTCAGGAACTACTGGCGTGATGTTGAGGTCCCGCGCCACGTCAGAGGCGAGCATTGTCATACTCGATCCGGTATCCAGCCAGAAGTTGTAAACCTTGTCGCCGATTTCTACGGGAATGAGCGGAGTTCCTACGGCCGACATCGTCATTGGGAGCGTCATCGCTGGCGATCGAAAAGTCACGATCTTCGGCGGCACGTTTCGAAAGGCTGTTGCCCAGAGCTCGATGCTCGCCCGGTCGGTTGTGTCGATCCTGGGACGATCGGGCTCTTTGCGAAGATCGGCGAGCGCATCCCACTTCTCTTTGTACTGGAGAGTCGCCGTATAAATCACGCGCGAGCCGGAGCGGATTACGGAATCATTCGCTGTCCGCCGCAGCGCGCCGAACTGCTGTTCGGCAGAATCCATGTCGCCATTCATCAGGCTTTGCAGCGAGCGCGCGAATTCCTTCTCGGACGGAGTTCGCGCGGCTGCGAGCGCGTCGTCCGGATGGAGGTCCGCAAGCGCTTCCCAGTAATTCATCCGGCGCGCCGAATGGAGCGCGGCCGGAGAATGCACGCAACCGGACAGGGACGTTACGACTGACGCAACGGCACAAAGTCGGCGTAGGAAGTGGTACGACACGACAGTGAAGGTAGGATGCTGCACGGGGATATTCCACACGGGTCCAGTACCACTAATGTCCACCTCGGCATAGCCGGATGGAACATTCGCAGAGAGCATACGGGGAAGTTCTCGCCGACCGGGACGCACCTCGAGCGGTACGCCGGAGTGTTCAACGCCGTGGAGATCAATTCGTGCTTCTATCGTCCCCATCGTTTCGCAACATACGAACGATGGGCGGCTTCGGTACCGGCGCATTTTCGATTTGCGGTGAAGCTGCCCAAGGCCATCACCCACGAATTGCGACTCGTGGATTCCATGTCTCTTGTGGAGCGGTTTCTGGCCGAAACTGCGGGCCTTGGAGACAAGCGCGGGCCCGTTCTCGTTCAGTTACCTCCGAGTCTCGAGTTTGATCCACATGTCGCCGCCTCTTTTTTTACAGAACTTAGACATCGTTTCGATGGCAGCGTGGTCTTCGAGCCCCGTCATCCCAGCTGGTTCTCAAGCGAAGTGGAGTCGCTGCTGATCGATTGTCGTGTCGCGCGCGTTGCGGCGGATCCGGCACGGGTTCCGGAAGCGGCGGAGCCTGGGGGCTACGACCGTGTCGTCTATTTCCGGCTGCACGGATCTCCGCGGGTCTACTACTCAGCTTATGCCGCTGAGCAACTTGATCGGGTGACGAAGATTCTTCAGCAGCGATCGACCCAGGGCGCTTCTACGTGGTGTATCTTTGACAATACCGCGCTCGGCGCAGCGACTGCCGACGCGCTGGGGGTGAAATCACGATTGTTGGAAGGGCGGGCAGCGACGATATGAGCGACAAAATCGAGAAGACCGACGAAGAATGGCGGAAGGAGCTCACCCCAGAGCAGTATCGAATTGCGCGAAAGAAAGGAACGGAGCGCGCCTTTACCGGCGAATATCACGACAGCAAGCAGCCCGGAGTTTACAAGTGCGTGTGCTGTGGCGCTCCGCTATTCGACTCGGACGCGAAATTCGAATCGGGTACTGGGTGGCCCAGCTTTACCAAGCCTGTGGCTGACGAAAACGTTCGCACTGAATCCGATACGAGTCTTTTTATGCGGCGCACTGAAGTCCTCTGCGCGAAATGCGATGCGCACCTCGGCCACGTCTTCGAGGACGGCCCCGCTCCGACTCACCAGCGGTTCTGTATA
>DASQPS010000362.1:0-7286 GCA_035643845.1 Gemmatimonadaceae bacterium
CACATCTCCGGCGGACGACTCGCCCTCAACGTCGTCTCATCATGGTGGAAAGATGAAGCGCGTCGCTACGGCATACATTTCGAGGAGCACGACGACCGTTACGCGCGCACTGACGAATGGCTGCGCGTGGTCAATGGCGTCTGGAACGAGTCGCGGTTTAGCTACGCTGGAAAACACTACAAGGTCGAAGAGACTATCCTCGAGCCGAAGCCTTTGCGCCGGCCTCGTCCAACCGTCTACGCCGGCGGAGAAAGTCCGGCTGCCAAAGAGCTCATCTCGCGGGCTTGTGATGCCTATGTGATGCACGGTGATCCTCCCGAGCGTGTCGCTCCCAAAATCGCGGACATGACCGAGCGGCGCGCAAAGATCGGCTTGGGCCCGATGGAATACGGTGTGGCTGGCTACGCGATCGTGCGCGATACGGAGAACGAAGCGCGCAAGGAGCTCGAACGTATCACCAACGTCCAGCCCGGCTCGCCTGGCTACCATAATTACAAGGATTGGATCGCTCACACGGCACTCGAGCAGCAGGTGAGTCTCGAGGACTACTCGGTGTCCAATCGTGGCCTGCGTGCTGGACTCGTTGGAACGGCCGAGCGAGTGGCCGAGCGGATCAGGGAGCTCGAGGCGGTGGGCGTGGATCTACTACTGCTCCAATTCAGTCCCCAGCTGGAGGAGATGGAGCGGTTCTCTGAGCAGGTAATGCCGTTGGTGGGCAGGAGCGCATTGGTCGCGACATAGCGCCCGACTCGATGGGCAGGTGGCCTGACAGGAGCCCGGCACGACGCCGAGAGTCGATCGGGGCCGCCGGTGTTATCTTCGGAAGCCCAAAACAGTCATTTATGACGGCCTGCCATCTATAGAGCAGCAGGAGCCGGGCCTTATCGGAAGCCATGACTACACCTGCTGACCCGCAACCCAACGAGCGAAAATTCCGCTTCAAGGACGAGTGGCTGGTCTCCCTGGTCGGGACCATGCCCGGTGTCACGCCCGAGTTGGTCAAGCGCTGGCGTTCTCAGCAGAAACCATACATAGCGCAGGCACTTATCGACGGTGACGTGCTCTCCTTCAAGGAAATCGGAGAGGTCGTCAAAGAGGCGTTCCGTATCGACTATGTCGACCTGAATCCGGGCGCGATCGATAAGAACGCGATGCAGATCCTGCCGGAAAAGGTCTGCCGCGAGCACAACGTGCTCCCCGTCAAGGTCGACAGTCGGATGGTTTACCTGGCCATGGCCAACCCGCTCGATCAGGAGGCCATTCAACGAGTGAGCTGGGCGACAAGTCGGGAAGTGACCCCTCTGTTTTGCCCGCCAGGCGCGCTCGAAAAGCTCGTATCGGAAACTCTCCGGCCAGATGCAATGATCTACGGCCTCATCGAAAAACTCGATCAGGCCGTCGGGATCGAGCAGATCAAGGAAGAGGAACAGAACGAAGCGGCGCTTCTCCGCGTGCACGCTCCAGTCATCAAGCTCGTGGACGCGATCATCGGCAACGCCATCAAGCTCCGCGCATCGGACATCCACATCGAGCACGATGAAGCGTCGACGCTCGTGCGGTTCCGTATCGACGGCTTGCTCAAGAATATCATGGTGCTGCCCCGCTTCATCGGCGTAGGCCCGGTAGTCTCGCGCATCAAGATCATGTCGGACCTCGACGTCGCCGAACGTTTCCGCCCCCAGGACGGACGCGCGAAAGTGCGTGTCGGCGGAGAAGAAGTCGCGCTGCGAGTCTCGGTGCTGCCCACCCGCGTCGGCGAGAAAGTCGTCATGCGTTTGCTCAACGAAAAGTCAGTGCAGGTCTCGATGCAGACACTCGGCTTCATGCCGGAAGTTCTGGAGAGATTCAAGACGCTTCTGATGCGTGAGCAGGGAATTTTGCTCGTTACGGGCCCGACCGGATCGGGAAAGACGACGACGCTTTATGCCGCGCTCAACACCCGCCGCGGAGAATCCGTCAACATAGTGACGGTCGAAGATCCGGTCGAATATCGACTGAGTGGCGTCAATCAGGTGCAGGTGAACGAGAAGCAGGGACTTACATTCGCCGGAGTGCTCCGCTCGGTTCTACGTCAGGACCCCGACGTGCTTCTCGTCGGAGAAATCCGCGACCAGGAAACCGCAACGATTGCGTTCCAGGCAGCGATGACCGGACACCTCGTTCTCTCGACGCTGCACACGAACGATGCGATCGGCGCAATCCCCCGTCTGTCGAACATCGGCGTCGAGCCTTTTCGCGTGGCCGCGGGACTCATCGGCGTCACGGCACAGCGTCTAGTTCGCCGAGCCTGTCCGCATTGCCGCTACGAGGCGCCGATCGAGGAGCTGCACCCGATGATTCGCTCGGCGCAGCAGCGCTTGTTCGGCCGCGCGCGCCACGTGAAGGCGACTGGATGCGCGGAGTGCGGTTTCAGTGGTTACACAGGACGACTGCCGCTGATCGAATTTCTCGAGATTACTCCCGAGATTCGCGGAATGATCACCACTGGTAAGCTCGCCGACGAGATCCGCGCGCACGCGCTGCGCAGCCATGCGATTCACACTTTCGACAACGATGCGCTCTGGCATATCGCAGAAGGCGACACGACAGCCGACGAAGTGATTCCGTACACAGAATTCGAGCGCCGCAAGACTCCGCGAACGAACACGCCGCGTGTGAACGCGGAGTTCGTGGCAGAGCTCGACGCCGATGGCATGCCAAAACCGTCCAAGGTTCTTCTTGCCGTCACCGACAAGACGGACCGCATTCGCTATAACGATCTCCTCGTCGAGTCCAGATTCGCGGTGCAGATCGCGAACGACGGGGCCGCCGCGCTCGGAATTCTCGCGCAGGATCCGCCAGATGCGCTCGTCGTCGGGCTGAAGCTACCCATTCTCGACGGACGCCAGGTCGTTCACGCCGCGCGAACAGTCGTAGGGCTGATCGATATGCCGATAATCGTGATCGCGCCCGCGGGTTCGGAAACCGAGACGGCTGATCTTCTGTCACAAGGCGTAGACGATGTTCTTTTCGAGCCTTTGGATGCGAGTCGGTTTCGCGCGCGCGTGACGTCGGTAATGAGGAGCCGCGGCCTTTGGGCAGAGACAGAGGAAGTGATGCGCCCGCTCATTCCAGCAGACGAAGCGGAACGACTCGTAGAGCTCAGACTCGGCGCCGGCGTCGACTCCGGCCCGGAGGAGCGCTTCGACAAGATCGCCCGGATGGCGCAGCGCGTTTTCAACGTCCCGTTCGCCGGAGTGTCGTTCGTCGAAGACGAACGACAATGGTTCAAAGCCAAGCAGGGTCTCGACATCGCGGACAGCTCGCGCGAGCTGTCGTTCTGCGGTCATGCGATCACCGGAGAGGAAGCTCTCGTCGTAGAGGACGCGGTGCTCGATCCGCGATTCGCGCAGAACCCCATAGTACTCGACGAGCCCCGTATCCGATTTTACGCGGGCCATCCCGTCAAGGGGCCGGGTGGACACAACGTCGGAACGCTGTGCATTATGGACAAGCTTCCACGCGAATTTTCCGACGACGACCGCGAGACGCTCCGCGACCTTGGTGACATGGTCGAGAAGGAGCTGCGCGCGAAACCGAAGTCGAAGGTGGTAGCGCCACCCGATTAGAGGACGGACAAATGGCCACCCGGGCCGTAGGACTTTCCAGGATCAAGCAGATCGCCCTTCCGGTGAACGACGTGAGTGAGGCGAAACGATTCTACGGCGATGTACTTGGGTTGACACATTTATTCGACGCGCCGCCTGCCCTGTCCTTCTTCGACTGCGGTGGTGTGCGACTGATGCTCGCGGGGCCCGCCGCGCAGGGTAAAGAGGGCAATGAGCAGCATGCGGTAATCTTTTACGATGTCACGGACATCCAGGCCGCGTACTCACGCATTGTCGCCGGTAGCGCAAAGTCGCTGAGTGAGCCGCACGTGATCGCGCGTATGAACGGCCGGGAGATCTGGCTCGCGGAGATCAGCGATGGACAAGGGAATGTCGTCGGGTTGATGAGCGAGAAAGCTGTGTAGCGGGAAGTGCTTGAGGACCGAGGGCTCGGACTAACGGCATCGACGATTGCGGACTGATTGAGGGGCGAGGACGCGGACTACCCGAGGAGTGCGGACTAACGGCTAACTGCAACTGCTCTCACTCACTGGTGCGGGCTGTGAGCTAAAAGCTGCCTGCTCTGGGCAAATATCTTGACAGTTCCCTTGGCGTAGCGGCACTGGCAACTGCTCTTGCCCTTCACGCCACGAGATCTGTCCCGGCGTTCGCAGCGCTCAGGCGATCAGCGTCTAGCGGCGAGCGGGTAGCGGTGTAGTTCGAAGCGCCATCGAGACGCCCTTCCGTGCGTGCAGTGAGTTCTCAGTCCGCAGCTAGTCCGCGTCCTCACTCCTCAATCAGTCCGCAATCGTCGATGCAGTTAGTCCGCGTCCTCGATCGTTTCGCTCGCGCTTCCCACTTTCCGGTTCCGCCCTGAATCATCAACCCTATAGACCGCTGCGACGCTGCGCATCTCTCTTGCGCGAAAGCCTCAACGACACTTTCGTAGCTGCCAGACAGCTACTCCCAATCACACTCGCAAACCTTTCTTCTCGATCGCGAGTGTCAAACCTGCATTGCCATCCACAATCTCTCCTCGCTCAAAATGAAACGAATTCCAATAGCCGCTACGCTGATTCTTGTCGTCGTTGCTTCAGCCGGCGCGCAGCAGGCGATTGCTCCGACATCCGATGGCGCCGCCGCGCCGCCAAACTGGGATCTGCTGCTCAGGACGCGGACGCATACACCGACCAAAACCACCGCTGCAATCACGGCCGCCGATCTTGCGACGCGACTCTACATCTTCGCCGACGACTCGATGGAAGGACGGCTCCTCGCCACACAGGGGAACGTGAAGGGCGTAGAGTACATCGCCAGTGAAGTGAAACGAATGGGCCTTACTCCGATGGGCGACAACGGATCGTACTTCCAAACAGTCAACGTGGTCGATCGCACCTTCGATCCCGCGAGCAAATTGGTCATAGGCTCGAAGACCTACACTCCGTGGACCGATTACGTGCTGCGCGATCAGGGGGCCGGAGCGCGGAGCCTCGACGGCGCGCAGGTGATCTTCGGAGGAACCTGGGGTGATTCCGCATCGCTGATCGATCCCGCCGCGACGACTGGCAAAATTGTGCTCCTCACAACGAAGCCCAACGCGCTCAATCTGAACGGGCCCGGTGGAGTTAACCGCTTCGCCATAACGCATACTTACCAGAACGCGGCTGGCATCGTCGTCGTCGCGCTCGACCAGGCGGCTCCGCAGCTAGTCCAGATATTCCAGCAGCCGAACCAGATTCTCGAGGACAACTCGACGTCGGCCCTGCCGAATTTTCTTTACGTGACAAACAGCGTCGCGCGCGAGCTACTAGGCGCCAGCGTCGATAGCGCCGTCAAAGGGACGCTTGGCGCCAAAGCGACGTCGACGCCGCGATTCGTCGAGTCGCCGGTGAAATATCCCGCGAGAAACGTCGTCGCGGTTATCCCGGGTCGTGATCCAAAGCTGCGCGGCGAGTACGTCGCCATCGGAGCTCACAACGATCACATCGGTTTCAGCAACTCACCTGTCGCGCATGATTCGATCTACGTCGTGGACCATCTCTTTCGAACGGAGGGAGCGGACGATGCGCCGCCCAAGCTGGACTCGGCGCAGCAGGCGCAGGTCAATTCGATAATTGCCGATATCCGCCGGCGTACTAACGGTGCTTCAGCACGCCCCGATTCGATTTATAACGGCGCCGACGACGATGGCTCGGGCAGCGTCAGCGCGCTCGAGATTGCGCAGTATTTCGCGGCGCGGAAGGAGAAGCCGAGGAGGTCACTGCTGTTCGTGTGGCACGTGGGAGAGGAGGCAGGGCTTTACGGCTCGCAATGGTACACCGACCATCCAACCGTGCCGCGGGATTCGATCGTCGCGCAACTGAACATGGACATGGTCGGCCGGGGCGCTGCGTCCGACATCACTGGATCGAAGAAGGAAGGCGGCAAGGTGCACGGCAATCCCGATTACGTGCAGCTGGTTGGCTCGCGCCGGCTCTCCACCGAGCTCGGTGATCTCGCAGAGAGCGTCGACCGCTCTGAGAAGCGTCCGCTATCGTTCGACTACACCATGGACGCCAACGGTCATCCGCAGGTGATCTACTGCCGAAGCGATCACTACGAGTACGCGCGGTATGGAATCCCGATCATCTTCTTCACGACGGGCGGGCACGCCGACTACCATCAAGTCACCGACGAGCCGCAATACATCGATTACGACCGAATGGCGAGGGTTGCGCAGTACGTCGCCGACCTTGCTACGACCGTTGGCAACTTGCCACACCGTCCAGTGGTGGATAAGACGAAACCGGATCCGCACGGGCAGTGCGTCCAGTAGTCATAAGAAACGCGAGGACAAGCAGAAAAAGGAACAGGAAGAAGTCGCGTGCGGCGGCTACGCGGAATTTTTCTTGCAGGGCCAACTAGCTTCCGAAAAAACACGGAGTCCAATCGTGGCCGACACCATCACCGAGCCGCCAAAGAAGAGAAGCATCTGGGGCTGGATCATAGCCATCATCATCATCCTGTTGTTGATCTGGGCTTTCATGCGTTACCGGAACAATAGCGCTCGCATGGGTACTGCCGACACGACGTCGATTCGAGCGGATTCAACCGCTGGAGTCGGCGCCGCGTCGAGCACCACGCCGTAACCGCAGTCTTTACGGGCCGAGCGGACAGGAGCACCGCTCCGGATTACCCCGCCAGCCGCGCGGCCGCGGGGTAATCGAGATTCCTCAATCGGTGTAGATCGCCGTACTGCCGTTTATCGAGATCGTCAGAGTCCGAGAGCCGTTGAACTGGCTGTCGTTTCTCACCGTCCCCTGGTAAGGGGTCAGATCGAAATCACTCTGGCTCGGCGTAAAGAAGACCGTATTCCCGCTTTGGTTCCAATTTCCGAATTCGCTCGGCGATTCGGCCTGTCCGTTGACGGTCTGAAACCGGGTCTCCTGATATGTCCCATTGGTGTTCAGGACGTAGGTGTCGCTCTGAAGGAAGATGTTATTCCCGTTGTTGTCGGTGAAACTGTAGGGAACGTTGGTTGTTCCCTGCTGGTCGCTCACCTGTTTCAGCGAGAATGAGCCCGCGGCGTTGACGTTACCGGTCAAATCGGAGCAGGCCACTGCGCCAACCGACAGCAGCGTTGCAGCCACGAGAAGCTTTGCACTAGCCATCATAGTTCGATCCTCAATTGGGGTACGTGGCCGACGTTCGAAAGAAAGG
>DASQPS010000363.1:0-4141 GCA_035643845.1 Gemmatimonadaceae bacterium
AGCGATCGGAAGGTGACTCTCCCCCATCCGGCGTTCTGAAAAAATTCTCCCGCTCGCGCTGAGAACGCCTCGATGGAAAGATCTTCCGCCCGCTCCGACCCGCGATCGTTGAGCCACGTCTGAAACGCGTCGAAGAGCGAGGCAGCCCCCGCGTATCCAGCTTCGCGAAGCGCGTCAGGGCCACCGCCGCTCGCGCCGGCGACACGCAGCCGCAGGTCACGCAGCGTCTGCTGCGCGAGGCCAATGAGCTCGGGTGCTTCCGGGTTTGCCATGCGGATTTAGGACGATCTCACGCGCTAGATGTTGCGTTCGAACCGACTCGACGCAAGAGCTCGGCCTCGTCGATTATTTCGACGCCGAGAGTTTTTGCTTTATCGAGCTTGCTGCCGGCTTCTTCGCCGGCGAGGAGGAAGTCCGTCGATTTTGACACCGATCCAGTCACGCGACCTCCAGCCGCTTCGATCATCGATGTCGCCTTCGTCCTGCTTAGCGTCGGAAGTGTGCCCGTAATCACTATCGTCTGACCACTGAGCGGTCCTCCAGCGACGACCGCACGCGGCTCCGTGAAGTTTACGCCGTGCGATCGCAATTTCTCCACGAGGGCGCGCCCAGCGGGATCCGAAAAGTAGGCGACGACTCCGTTCGCGATCGTTGCGCCAATTCCGCGCACGTTCAATATGTCGTCCGCTGTCGCCGCCATTATCGCGTCGAGAGTTCCAAAGTGCTGAGCGAGAAGTTGAGCGGCGATCGATCCAACGTGTCTGATTCCGAGCGCGTGCAGCAGCCGCGAGAGCGGCTGTGTCCGCGACGCATCGATCGCTGAGATCAGCCCTTCCGCGCCTTTCTCGGCGTAGCCCTCCAACTCTAGCAGCTGCTCCTTGGTGAGCGCGTAAAGATCCCCGGGATCCCGGACAAGTCCTTCCTCCACGAGCTGCTGGATTCTCGCGTACGAAAGTCCGCGGATGTCCATCGCTCCTCGCGATGTGAAGTGCACGAGCCCCTCGAGCTGGCGGCCCGGGCACGCGACGTTCGGGCAATAGATCGCCGCTTCGTCTTCTTCGCGGGTGACGGGAGTGTTGCAGGACGGACAGCGCCTGGGCATCCGCCATGGTTTCTCGGCGCCGGTTCGCTTGTCGGGAATCGGCGCGATGATTTGCGGAATCACTTCGCCTGCTCGCTTCACCTGTACCCAATCCCCGACCCGCAGATCCTTGGCGATGATGAGATCCTCGTTGTGGAGCGTCGCCAGCTTTACGATCACCCCTCCGATCTCGACTGGCTCTAGCACCGCAAATGGATTGAGCGCTCCCGTGCGGCCAACATTGACCTCGATCGCCAGGAGTTTCGTCTCGGCGATGTCGGGCGCGAATTTTCGCGCGATCGCCCAACGTGGCTCGCGGCCACCGACGACGCCGAGCTCCTCCTGGAGCCGCAGCGAATCGACCTTAACTACTCCGCCATCGATCGCGAAATCGAGATCGCTCCGGATTTTGTGCTCGAGATCGTAGGCCCACTTCTCGACCTCGGACAGCGTGCGGCAGCGTAGGCGGTGCGGAGCAACGGGTACGCCCCATTTGCCCAGTGCATCTAGAAGCTCCGATTGAGTCGCGAAGGGCAGATCCACTCCGTCGGGCGCAGCCACTGAGTAGCCAAAGAACCGGAGTGGCCGCGACGCAGTGATCGCGGGATCGAGCATGCGAAGGCTTCCCGCCGCCGCGTTGCGTGGGTTCGCGAAGACGGGATCTCCAGCGCGGGCGCGGGCTTCGTTCATCTCCTCGAAACGCTTGAAGGGAAAGTATACCTCGCCGCGAATTTCCATTCTGTCAGGTGGCGCACTTTCGTGCAGCCGAAGCGGGACATCTCGCACCGTCCGCAGGTTTACGGTGACGTCTTCGCCAATGACTCCGTTGCCGCGCGTCGCTCCCATGACGAACACGCGATTCTCATACGTGAGTGCCACCGCGGTGCCGTCGATTTTGAGCTCGGCGGTGTAGCCCGATTTCCGGACGTCATCTCCCGCCATCCGAAGCAGGCGCTCCTCCCATGCCCGAAGCTCCTCATCATCGAATGCGTTGGCGAGGGAAAGCATCGGCCGGATGTGCTGGTGTTTCGCGAGTGAGCTCTGTGGCTCTGCGCCGATTCTGAGCGTCGGCGAATCCGGCGTCACGCACTCCGGGAAAAGTCTTTCGATCTCCTGCAGCTCCCGAAAGAGCCGGTCGTACTCCACGTCCGCCAGTGTCGGACGGTCGAGGATGTAGTACTCGTGGGAGGCGCGGGTCAGGACCGCGCGCAGCTCCGCGGCGCGGCTATGCTGTTGCTCGGTCGCCTTCCGCGGATGCGCTTGCTCGGGGCGGGGAGCTTGGGGGGCTTCCTCCTCCTGTTTCTTTGGCCGGCTTTTCGGCATCCGTGGAATTGTTCCCCTTGCCCTGAATGTGTCCGTTGAATTCGGCGCTGTCGAAGCGTACTACCCGGTTGCGCCCGGTTTCTTTAGCGACGTAGAGCGCCTCGTCGGCCGCTCTGAGGAGCGCTTCCTGATCTTTCACTCTCGGGTGTGGCTCCGCCGCAACACCGAAGCTGATGGTGCGGCGCAGCACCCCGCCTTCGTATGAAAATGTATGAGCCTCAACCTTCTCTCGCAGGCGCTCGGCGAACGTCACAGCGGCGTCGAGTACCGTGCCCGGAAGCAGCAAGAGAAACTCTTCGCCGCCATAACGTCCGACCCGATCGATCTCACGTGCTTCGTCCTTCAGAAGCTGCGCGACCTCTCTGAGTACCGCGTCGCCGGCCTGATGCCCGTAATTGTCGTTAACGCTCTTGAACTTGTCGATGTCGCACATCACAACAGAGAGAGCCTCGTGAAGACGCATGGAATGGTTCCACATCTCACTCAACCCCTTCTCCAATGACCGGCGGTTCTCGATTCCGGTGAGCGCATCAGTGACCGAGATTTTGCGAAGCTGGTCGTTTGCCTCTTTCAGCTCTTTTTCGCTCTGTTCGAGGCGCGTATTCGCAACCGCGAGCTGTGCATTGCTTGTCTCCAATTGCGCGTTGAGCGCTTTGATTCTAAGCATCGACTGCACGCGAACTTCGAGCTCGGCGAAGTTGATCGGCTTGGTGATGTAGTCGTCAGCACCCGCGTCCATTCCTTCGACCTTGTTCTCGGTCGAATCGAGCGCAGTCTGCATAATGATGGGCGTAAAGCCAATTTCGTTGTTCGCCATTCTCGCCTTGAGTCGGCGAGCTACCTCCATTCCGTCCATCCTAGGCATCATCACGTCGAGCAGAATCAGGTCGGGACACCAGCTCCCCACCTTGTCGAGGGCGGTCTGTCCGTCGTTGGCGCCCTCCACCTGGTAGCCGCGCGCCTCGAGGCGCGCCTTCAGGAGCTCAACGTTGTCCTCGTGATCGTCAACGACAAGAATCTTGTAGCGGGCGTTAGGCTCCATTGTTCTTGCCGAGGAATCTCTGCACCTCGGCAACGACGGCTCGCGGCTCGCATGGTTTGGCGAGATAGCCATCGCAACCGACTTCCATCGCTTTCTCGCGGTCTGACGCGAGTGCGTGCGCGGTGAGTGCGATAATTGGAATCTTTCTCGTCGACGGATCGTGCTTCAGGACCTGTGTTGCCTCCCAGCCGTCGATGATCGGGATGGAGATGTCCATCAGGATCAGGTCCGGTTTCTCGGACCGTGCCTTGGCGATGCCCTCTTCGCCATTCAGAGCTTCGGTCACTTCGTAACCGAAGTGCTTCAGAATTGTGGAGTAGACAATACGATTGTCCTCGTTGTCTTCCACCAGTAATACCATCTTACCTGAACTGCTCATTCAGTATCCTCGCACGTCTATTGCTGGGTACGCCTTCAGGGCAAATTTCTTACCATCCCCTGAGCTAGGGCTTTCATGTTCAATTCCCCCGACCAGACCAGGACGGCATCCTCGATTCCCAGGGTCCCGCCGCCAGGCTCCATTCCCCAGCCAGAAGACAATGGCCTGCCTCGCGAAATGGTTCCGGACTGGACGAACATCGGACTGTTTACGACGGGCATCGCTGTCGGTGCCGTGCTGGGCGCCGCGGTGGCTCTACTCCTGGCGCCGGCCAGTGGGAATGAGATGCGCCGCCGCGTGAAGAGGAAATTCCACC
>DASQPS010000364.1:0-9120 GCA_035643845.1 Gemmatimonadaceae bacterium
TCGCCGTCCTGCCCAAGGGCGACTGGGACGAGGACGAGCCGCTGCTGGAAAACCTCCCATATTTTCCAGGTGCACAGGTGCAGATAACGATTCCGGAACGCGTGGCGTGATCAACCACATCGATGTCAGCTCCATGCTCCGGAAGAGCGTATGCGAGCTCTACTCGAATCTGGTTACGAGGCCTACGGGCGCAGCCGTGCGATGCGAGATCGAGCACGAGCTCGACAGGATCGGTGATCGTGCTCTCACGGTTATAGACTTCTCGCACGTCGGCCTTCTGGACTTCTCCTGCGCCGATGAGATCGTGGCAAAGCTTCTTCTGCAGTACGTGAGCACCGATGCGCCGCGGCGCGAAGTTTATTTCCTCTTTCGCGGCATCAGCGAATCCCACATGGACGCGATCGAAGCTGTCCTCGAGCGCCACAAACTGGCCCTCGTTACGCAGCGCAGCGATGGTGAATCGCATCTCGTCGGAATCGTAGACGTCGACGAACGCAAAGCGTGGGAAGTGATCTGCCAGCTCGGCGCAGGAGCAAGCGCGGACGTCGCCGATGCGACTGGGTTATCGACCGACCAGGCGGAGCGCATGCTCGACACGCTGTGGCGCCGGCGTCTCGTAATCCGTCACGATCACGGCTACGTCGCCGTCGGCAGCGCAACTGCTCCGGTGGAAACCATGAGACTGGATGCATGATGGAGGGTTTTCAGCCCTGGCTGATGGTCTCGCAGTACATCGCGACGCGCAGCGGTGCGTCTGATCGGGGCCCGCAGGTTCGTCTCCATTCGTCAGATGCCCAAAGACGTCTCCTCGAGGATGGGGAGCTCGTCTGGATTTATGGACCTCGACGTCACGAGATGGCGGTGCTCGTCGTCGATGATACGGTGACTCCCGGAACCGTCGTCGCCCGCGACGTGCTGGGAATCGCTCCGGCGGAAATCGTGCGCGTTGTGAAGCATGACTTCGATGCCGGCCGAACCACGCGCAACCTCGGCTAGGAGATTCATTGGCGGATCCGACGCGGAAGATGGGCCTGTCTACGAACGCGATTCATGGCGGAGAGACGCGCCCGACTCCCGGCATGGGCGTCACAGCGCCGCTCGTGCAGTCGGTGAACTACGTCCAGGAGCCTGGCACCAGCGAAGGGCTTCTCTACACCCGTTATGGAAATGCTCCAAACGCAGAACGAGTTCAGAAAAGGCTGGCAGTGCTGGAAGGCACGGAGGCAGCGCTGGTGCTCGCCAGCGGAATGGGCGCGACCGCCTGTTCGATGCTGGCGCTGTTGCGACCGGGCGATCATCTGATATCCAGCTCATGGATCTACGGCGGGACTCGCAAGTTGTTCACGGAAGATCTGATGGGGATGGGAATCGAAGTCTCTTTCGTAAACCCGCTCGAGCCCCGAGCGTGGCGCAAGGGGCTTAAAAAGAACACTCGCGTAATCTTTCTCGAGTCGCCAGTCAATCCAACGTGTAGAGTGCTGGAGATGAACTCGCTCCAGTCGCTGGCACACGCGCAGGGAATTGCCCTCGTCGTCGATTCGACTTTCGCGAGGCCCGTCAATTTCAGGCCTGTGGAGCACGGCGTCGATGTAGTGATTCACTCCGCCACCAAGTACCTCAACGGGCACCACGACATTCTCTGCGGAGTGGTGTGCGGCAACGAGCCGTTCATCGACGAAGTCCGTCGGAAGATGACTGTGTGGGGCCAGGCGCCCGATCCGTTTGCGTGCTGGCTTCTCGAGCGCGGCCTCAAGACGCTCGATGTTCGTGTAAGGCGTCAGAACGAGAACGCGATGCGAATAGCGCAGTGGTGTTCGACCAAGCCCCAAATCGCAAAGGTTCACTATCCGGGGCTTCCGAATCACCCCGACCACGAAATTGCCAAGAGCATCCTGGACGGATACGGCGGAATGATGGCCATCGAGCTCAAAGGCGGCGGGGCGGCGACGCTCAAGTTCGTGCGCAAGCTCCAGCTCTTTACCTACGCAGCGAGTCTGGGTGGAGTGGACTCTCTGGTGATCGAACCGCGCTACAGCTCCCACGAGCACATGACACCGGAAGAGCGCGAGCGGATCGGGATCCCCGATGGTTTCCTGCGAATGAGCATAGGTCTCGAGAACGCCGAGGATCTGATCGCCGACATCGAGCAGGCCCTTCACACCTAGATGATCCGCCTCACCAACGTCTCCAAGGATTATCCGCGGTCCGGTGTCGCGCTCTCCCAGGTGAGCTTCGAAGTGCGAAAGGCAGAATTCGTGTTTCTCACCGGGCCGAGTGGGTCGGGGAAAACGACGATTCTCAAGCTGCTCTACATGGACGACAAGCCGAGCCAGGGCGAAGTGTGGATCAACGGCGTGAGCTCCAAGTCCGCCAAAGGCCGGGAGATCTCGCGACTTCGGCGTCGCATTGGAATCGTCTTTCAGGATTTTCGTCTGCTCGAGGATCGGACTGCTGAAGCGAATGTCAGATTCGCCCTCGAGGTCACTGGCGCGCCCAAAGCGACCATCCGCGCGAAGGTGTCCCGCGCTCTCCAGCAGGTCGGACTGGCGTCGAAGGCAACGAACTTTCCGCGCGAGCTGTCCGGTGGCGAGCAGCAGCGGGTGGCGATCGCCCGCGCCCTCATTAACGATCCGTTCGTGCTCATTGCCGACGAGCCCACTGGAAACCTCGATGAGCGTGCGACGCGCGGCGTGTTCCAGCTGTTGCGCGACATCAACGCGTCTGGTACCGCGGTGATAATGGCGACGCACGACCTGGATCTGGTGCGTCGCTCGAATTATCGGACGATCGAGCTCAATCACGGCAGGCTGGTGTTCGACTCAGCGGAGTCGCCGGCTGCCGCGCGTCCTTCCGACGAGCCAATCGAGGTGAGCGAAGCGGCCGGCGACTATCGAGAGAGCGTTTAAGTGCGGCCGGTTCGCGAAGCCCTTACCGCCTCACGGCGCGCGCCGGTACTCAGCATACTCGGCGTCGTCACGATTGCGTTCTCGATCTTTGCGTTCGGCTTGTTCGGGTTGGTCGCAATCAACATTCGAACGGCACTAGAGCACGTCGAAGAACGAGTGGAGGTCAGGGCATTCGTCACGGATAGCACGGAGATCGAGTCCGTCGCCGCGGCGATGAAGGACATTGGCGAGTTTCCAGAGGTCGCGCGCGTCGACTACGTGTCGAAAGAGCAAGCCCTCGAGCGCGCCAGAAAAGAGATGGGCGAGTTCGCAGATGTCTTCGAGGCCGGCGTCCTCCCGGCCTCTATTGAAGTCCATTTGCGCCCGGGCATGCGTGATCCGGCGACGGTGAAATCAGTCGCTGACCGGATCAGGACGTACCACTTCATCGATGATGTGCGCTACGGAGAGGAGTGGGTCGCGAAGCTATACCGCCTTCGCACGATCGCGACGATCGCCGGCATCGCGCTCGGAGTCGCCTTCGCCGCCGTCGCCGTCATTATCATCGGCGCGACGATTCGCATGACCGTGCTCGCGCGCGCAAAAGAGATCTCGATCATGCGTCTCGTTGGCGCGACCGACATGTTCATCAGGCTTCCGTTCCTCATTGACGGGTTGGTCAAAGGCGTGCTCGGCGGCCTCCTCGCCCTGGGGTTTGTCTGGATCGCCAACCGCGTGGTCAACGAATACGTGATCGAAACGGTTTTCTTCGACCGGCAGATGATCTTCCTCGGCATCGTTGGCGGCGCGTTCATGGGCGTGCTCGGATCGCTGGTATCTGTCGGCAGGCATCTGCGGCGGATCTGATGCAAAGTTGGACAATTGCAGTTTGTGCAGCAGCGCTCATTTCGGTGCCGGCTATGTCCCAGCAAACCGAAAGCGCGGAGGCGCGCGCGAACGCGCAACGCGAGGAGCTCGTACGAATTCGTGCGGAGCGCGACGAGCTCGAAAAGAAAATGAGCGGCCTTCAGAACACGGCCCACGAGTTGAGAGACGAGGTGAATCTCCTCGACCAGCAGCACGATGCCACGGCGCGGATGGTCAAATCGCTCGACAATCAGCTCGTGGCGATTACGGACGAAGTTCAGACTACGACAACCGATCTGAATAACTCGGAGCGCGAAGCAGCGACAAAGCGAACCGTTCTCCAGCGACGCCTGATCGAGATCTACAAGCGCGGGCCGCTTTACTCGGCGGAAGTTCTTTTTTCAGCCCAATCGGTCGGACAACTCGTCGCGCGTTACAAGTACCTGCACCTGCTCGCGCTTCGAGACAAAGGTCTCGTTCAACGTCTGGACGATTTGCACACAAGAATCGAAGATCAGCGTGGCCAGCTCGTCAGGCTTCAGTCCAGCATCGTCGAGAATCGGGCCGAGAAAGCGCAGGAGGCAGCGCGGCTGGTCGAGCTCGAGACGCTACAGTCGCGCAACCTCGCGAGAGTGCAGGAGGACGCGAAGCAGACCAAGGCGAGACTCGCGGAGCTCGAGAAGAGCGAGACAAGAATCAACAACTTCATCGCGTCATTCGAAGCAGAGCGCCGAAAGGTGAACGGGAGAGCGGGAACGGCGCCGTCCGCGCCGAGCTCGATCAGGACCACTGACATCGGCCGCTTGGATTGGCCCGTGAACGGAACGTTCCTTTACAGGTTCGGACGCTTTGTGAATCCGAACAATACGACGACGCGCTGGAACGGCATCGGAATCAGCGCGCCACTCGGCACACCGGTGAAGTCGGTGTCCGCGGGAACCGTGGCGTACGCCGGCGCAATGGGCACGTACGGAAACACGGTGATCGTGGAACACGGTGGCGGCGACTATTCAGTCTATGGCTCTCTCGATCGGATCGATGTGCGGAAGGGCGCGCGGTTGATCAAAGGCCAGGTGATTGGAACGGTCGGGGTGAGCGATCCCGCGCTTGGATCGCATTTGCATTTCGAGATAAGGCGTGGGGGGCCGGCGGTCGACCCGGCCGAATGGCTGCGAGCGGCGGCGCGATGAGCTTGCGCTTCAGCTCCCTAAGTTGCACTCGCAATTGCGGGCTTCACCTGCAACAGAACGGGTTGGAGGCCGGACGGACGGGACTGCAACAGAACGGGCGGGAGGCCGTTCCTTTGCAGTTGTCCGCGACTTTCGTTTAATCGAATGCGTGGATCAGAGCAGCGTCCCGTGGAGCACGATGAACGCGACCGAGAAATAAATCACGAGTCCGGTGACGTCGACGAGCGTTGCGACGAACGGTGCCGACGCGCTCGCGGGATCGAATCCGATGCGCTTGAGCAGGAACGGCAGCATCGATCCAGCGAGGGATCCAAATGCAACAATGCCAACGAGCGCCATTCCCACCGTGAACGCCAGCGCCTTGTAGTGCGGTCCGTAGTTAAATATGTGAATCTCCTGCCAGAGCATGATGCGCGTGTACCCGATTACTCCGAGGATTCCGCCGAGGACAAGGCCGGTGGGAAGCTCGCGAATCGCGATTCGCCACCAGTCACGGAGCCGCATCTCCTGGAGTGCGAGCGCACGGATGACGAGCGAGGTTGCCTGTGAGCCCGAGTTACCGCCCGAGCTCATAACCAGCGGGATGAACATCGCGAGAACCGCGGCCCTCTCGATCTCACCCTGAAAGCGCTGCATCGCCGTCGCGGTCAACATCTCGCTCAAAAAAAGCGCGCAGAGCCAGCCCGCGCGCTTCTTGATCATGTCGAGAAAACCGATCTCCATGTAGGGCGCATCGAGGGCTTCCATTCCACCGAAGCGCTGGACGTCCTCCGTCTGCTCTTCCACGAGCGTATCGATCACGTCGTCGACGGTGACGATTCCGAGAAGTGTCCGATGCGCGTCGACGACTGGAATTGCGAGCAGATTGTATTTCGAAATCAGCCGCGCCGCGTCTTCACGATCCGTCGTCGGAGCAACTGTCAGCGGCGCGCGGCGGCTTCCGACCTCGAGTACGTTCTCGTCTCGTGGAACAGTAAGCAGCTCACGCAGTGATACCACATGGACCAGCTCCTGGGTTTCCTGATCGACGACGTAAATCGCGTAAACTGTTTCCTTGCGGCCACCAACCTCGCTGATCAAGCGAAGCGCCTGGTCGACAGTCCAGTCTGATGGAACGCTCACGAATTCCGTCGTCATGATGCCGCCAGCTGTATTCGGAGCGTACTCCAGAAGCTTTTTGAGGGCCGACCGCGTCGAGTCGCTTACCGTGGCCAAAAGTCTTGGCCGATTTTCAACCGGCACTTCGCGAAAGAGATCAGCCTGCTGATCGGCTGACATCGCTTCGATGAGCGGGCCGACTCTCTTTGGATCGATGTGCTGAATGATCGCGCATCGATGCCTCGTAAGCTCGGGATCGTCGAACACCTGCACCGCGAGCTCGAATTGCAGCGCTGCCATCACTTTTGCGGCCGCGTCGGGCGGTAGCTCGCGCAGAGCCTCGGCGATGTCAGGAGGACGCAGCTCCCCAAGTGCCTCCTGGAGCTCCTCGGGATCGTCGTGTACGAGGTAAAGGAGCTGCGCGACTGTCTCTGATGAGATCTCAATCATGGCTGGAGCAGTTCGGTTCGTTCCCGTTGTCTGATGGAGCTCGCAAGTACTCCGGGAAGACGATGATGTGCCGCGAAGGTTGCGCGCGAATGCTCCGACATGACAACGGGATTACTGCACGGTCAGACCTCGAGGTGATCGTCCTGACGCGCGATCATGATGTACAGAACCGGCATGAGCAGAACACCAATAATTAGCCGCGAGAAAAGTCCCCCGACTATCACGAGAGCAAACGGTCGCTGTGAGTCGGAGCCGACGGCCGTCGACAACGCAGCGGGAAGGAGACCGAGAGCAGCGACGAGAGCGGTCATCATGATGGGACGAAACCGCAGGAGCGCGGCTGACCGGGTCGCGTCGCGAATACTCGCTCCGCCAAGTCGAAGCTCGTTGGCGTAGGAGATGTACACGACTGCGGTTTGCACCGACACGCCGAAGAGCGCCAGGAATCCGATTCCCGATGAGACGGAAAAAGGCGTCCCGGTGAGAGCAAGAGCAAGCACTCCGCCTATCGGCGCCGAGACGAGAACGCCGACGACGGTGATGAACGGAAACGCAAAATTCCCGTACAAGCCGAACAACAGCAGGAAGATCAGCGCGATGGTCAGCGGCAGCACGACGGCCAGCTGCTTCCGTGAGGCGGCGTACTCTTCGTACTCCCCACCCCAAACCGCTCGATATCCGGGAGGTAATTTGACTTGTGCTGCGACCCGCTTGCGCGCGTCCGTTACTGCACCGCTCAGGTCGCGGCCTTCGACGGAGTACTGCACCCCGATGTACCGCGAGTTGTCCTGTCGGTAGATGAACGAAGCGCCATTGGCGATTTGAATCGTCGCCACCTCTCGAAGTGGTACCTGACCGCCCGCTGGAGTAGAGATGAGGATGTTTCCGATCTGCTCGGGTGTTTCGCGAAACTGCGGCTCCAGTCGCACGACCAGATCGAAGAGCCGCTCTCCCTGGACAACCTGCGTAGCTGCGGTGCCCCCGACCGCCGCCTCGATGAGACCATTGACGTCCGCGACGTTTAATCCGTACTGCGCGATCTTCGTTCGGTCCACCGTCACGGTCAGGCTGGGTTGGCCGAGCTCCTGGACGAGCGTGATCTCCTTGATGCCATCGACGCCGCTCAAGACGCGCTTGATCTCGCCTCCCTTCTTCTCGAGGACGCCGAGGTCTGGACCAAAAATCTTGACATCGAGCGCGCTCTTGAGGCCCGTCTCCGCCTCGTCGACGGCATCCTCCGCCGGCTGGGTATAGTTGAAGGTCACTCCGGGGAATTGCGTCAACTTGCGGTTGATCGCTTCGATCAGCTCGGTCTTGGAGCGATACAATCCGTGCCATTCCCCGTATGGCTTGAGCCCCACATAGAACTCGGCGTTGAAGAAGCCGGTTGGATCGGTCGCGTCGTCAGGTCGACCGTGCTCGGACGCCACGTCGGTTACTTCATTGAAGGACCGGAGGATCGAGCGAATCTGCGGTACGATCCGCGACGATTCTTCGAACGAAATCGTGTACGGCATCGTCGCGCGAACCCAGAGCGCGCCTTCGTCGAGGTGAGGCATGAATTCCGCGCCGAGGGCAAGCGCGATGACGACGGAAAGGACAAAAACCACGAGTGATCCGAGAATCGTCTCTCTTCGATGCACCAGCGCCCAATCGAGTGAGCGCTCGTACATGCGAAGCATCCACTCGAACGCGGCGTTTCTTTTTTCCCTCACGCCGCGACGGAGCACCCAGGCCGTCAGCACCGGCATTACGGTGAGCGTCACGAGCAGGGCTCCCACGAGAGCAAAGATCGTCGTGTCGGCCATTGGCGCGAAGAGACGCCCGGACGGTCCGGAGAGAACGTAGATAGGCAGGAAGCCGGCGACGATCACCGCGATGGCGTAGACGATCGGCCGGTCAACCTCCGCCGCTGCGGCGGACACAACATGACGCAGCGAATACGACGTCCCATTTCGAAGCGCGAGCTGGCGGTGAATGTTCTCGACCATGAACACAGCGCCATCGACGAGGATTCCGAAATCGATCGCCCCAATTGAGAGCAGATTGGCGGGGATGTGCCTGATATCGAGGCAGATGAACGCGAATAGCAGCGACAGCGGAATCGTGGCCGCGACGATTAATCCCGACCGCACGTCGTAGAGAAAAAAGATCAGCACGACGATTACGAGCACGATCCCACGGAGCAGGTTGTCGACGACGGTGTGCGTCGTGAGTCGAATGAGGTCACTGCGATCGTAGAACGGTTTGACCTTCACGTCTTTCGGAAGAATCGAGGCGTTCAGCTCGGCCGTTTTCGCCTGGACTCGTTTCAAGACCGTTTGCGCCTGCTCGCCCGTTCGCATAAGGATCACGCCTTCCACTGCATCGTTGTTGGCGTTGAATCCAAATTGTCCGAGACGCGGCGCGTACCCGATCACGACTTCGCCGACATCTTTAACGAGGACGGGTGTTCCGTTGTGAACAGCAAGAACTACCTTGCCGATGTCATCCGGCGTCTCGAGCCGTCCGAGACCGCGCACGTAGTAGAATTGTCCGCCCTCGGAGTAAAATCCTCCGCCAGCATTGCCGTTGTTTGCGCCAAGTGCTTGCGCGACGGCCGGCACCGACAATCCCGCTCCGGCGAGGCG
>DASQPS010000365.1:0-10145 GCA_035643845.1 Gemmatimonadaceae bacterium
TCGCTACGTGTCGGATACAACGCTTACCACCTCAGGATTGGTGGGTGCACTCGGGCTCTTCGGCTCGGCCAGTTCCGCTCGTCTCACATTGCCGAGGCAGTAGTTTTTTCGGCCTTCACGCAGCGGATCGATCTGCTTGCAGCACCAGGTCTTTCTGGACTGCCGAGCGCGGTTGACACAAATAACCGGCCCAGATACCTTAAAAGGCTGTCGCAAAACCACTTAGTCGCATTCAACCGCTCGGAACCCATCACGAACCAAGGGGGCCGGCTCTTCCATACGTTCCGCTTCATATGAAGACATACTCCGCGACCCCGCGGGATATCCAGCACCAGTGGTACATCGTCGACGCCGAGGGCGTGGTTCTCGGACGGTTGGCGACCGAGGTCGCGAAGATCATCCGTGGCAAGCACAAGCCGATGTACACGCCCCACATGGATACCGGGGACAACGTGATCGTCATCAACGCGGCCAAGGTTCGCGTCACGGGTAAGAAGGCGGAACAGAAGCGGTACTTCCGGCACACCGGCTACATGGGACACGAGCGCTTCGTCCCGTTCTCGGCCATGCTCGAGAAGCATCCCGAGAGGGTGATCGAGAAAGCAGTCTACGGCATGCTGCCCAAGACCGCCCTCGGACGACAGAAGCTTCGCGGGAAGCTGCGCGTCTTTGCCGACGCGAAACACACCCACGCCGCGCAACAGCCGAAGGTGCTCGACCTCAACAAAAAGAGTGAGAAGTAATGCCTGACACAACGCACACGATTGGCCGGCGGAAGGAAGCGGTCTGCCGTCTCTACATAAAACCCGGTTCGGGAAAATGGTCGGTGAACGGACGCACGCTGGGAGATTATTTCCCGCGGCCTGCGCACGTCTCCGCCATCCAACAGCCCTTCACCATCACTGACACGCTCGGCCGTTACGACGTGAAAGCGAAGGTCGAAGGCGGTGGGTTGACCGGGCAAGCTGGCGCGCTTCGTCTCGCTGTTGCGCGCGCACTCGTCAAGCTCGATGAATCGCACCGGAGAAAGCTGCGCGATCTCGCGCTCCTGACTCGCGATGCAAGAGCGGTCGAACGGAAGAAGCCCGGCCGCCCGAAGGCAAGAAAGAAGTTCCAGTTCTCGAAGCGTTAAAACCCGAAGGAATCCTTACTTAATGGCTCAGCCAAACCTGGAGCAGTTGCTCGAAGCCGGTGTCCACTTCGGACACCAGACCCGCCGCTGGAACCCGAAGATGCGTCGTTTCATCTTCGCGGAACGCAACGGCATCCATATCATCGATCTGCAGAAGACGCTGCGTCAGCTCGAGCTGGCTCAGAAGCTCGCGCGCGAAGTCATCCTGCGCGGCGACAACGTGCTCTTTGTCTGCACCAAGCGGCAGCTCGTCAACATCGTGAAGAGCGAAGCCGAGCGTTGCGGTGCGATGTACGTGACGGAGCGGTGGCTGGGCGGACTTCTCACGAACTTCCAGACGGTGAAGAAGCAGGTGCGCCGTCTGAAAGAGCTCGAGGCTGGCAGCGAGGCCGGTGGTGACTTCGAGAACTACACCAAGAAAGAACAGCTGATGATGAGTCGTCAGCGCGACAAGCTTTCGAAGAACCTCAGTGGCATCAAGAACCTTACGCGGCTTCCTGGTCTCATGTTCGTGATCGATTCCAAAAAGGAACGTATCGCGGTCAATGAAGCCAACAAGCTGAACATCCCGATCATAGCTCTCGTCGACACGAATGCCGATCCGGATTTGATCACCGTTCCCATTGCCGGCAACGATGACGCAATCCGTTCGGTGGAGCTGATGACCAAGTCGATTGCTGACGCGATCGTCGAAGCACGGAGGGAAGCACCGGTGCGCGAGGAGGTCGAAGAGTCCGAATCGTACACCTACAGCTCTGACCGTGGCGCCGAACCGGAAGGCGGAGACGGCGACAAAAAGAGAAAGAGAAGGCCGCGCAGACGACGGGCGAAACCCGAAGCGATTGCCGCGCGGCTCAAGACAGGCGGCGAAGAGGGTGGCGCGACTGAAGAAGCCCCCGACACCGAGCAGGAAGGTTAAGGTTAACTTTCACGCCGCCGGAAAAACTCCGGCGGCGTTTTTACGAGAGACATTATGACTACTACAAAAGAGAAGTTCACTGCCAAAGATGTTCAGACCCTCCGCCAGAAGACTGGCGCGGGGATGATGGAATGCAAAAAGGCACTCGAAGAGACCAACGGCGACATGGAGAAGGCTTCGGAGTATCTCCGCGCCAAGGGAATCGCCAAGGCCGAGAAGAGAGTCGGGAAGCAGACAAGCGAAGGCACGATCGCGAGCTACATCCACCACAACGGCAAGGTTGGAGTGCTGGTGGAAGTGAATTGCGAGACTGACTTCGTCGCGCGCACCGACGACTTCAAGACCCTGGTGAAATACATCGCCGAGCACATCGCCGCCGCGGCACCGATTGCGGTGGACAAGGACCAGGTCCCGCAGGATAAGGTCGAGAAGGAGCGTCGCATCTTCATCGAGCAGGTGAAGGAGAGCGGCAAGCCGGATCACCTGATCGAGAAGATCGTGGCGGGGAAGGTCGAGGCGTACTACAAGGACGTCGCGCTCTTGCACCAGGCGTGGGTGCGTGAGCCGAAGAAGACTGTTGGGGATCTGGTCAAAGAAGCTTCGGCGAAGGTCGGGGAGAATATCCAGGTCCGGCGCTTCGTTCGGTTCCAGATGGGAGAGGAGTAGACAGGCACTCGGGTTCATTATCGGGGAAAAAGCAACTGAACGGGTGCGAGTTATCAGAGGAGCATAGTTTGTACTGACAACTCTCGCCCGTTCAGTTGCAGTTATAAACCGCAGAGGGACTCAATTTGCGAGCGATCCTTATGAGGAATAGTTGCCAGATCTAAAGTACCAGCGCGTTCTGCTCAAACTGTCCGGCGAGGCTCTCGCCGGACAAAAGGGCACCGGTTTCGATTTCAAAATCCTCGAGCGACTCGCGACGGAAGTCTCGGACATCGTCAAAATGGGTGCGAGCGTTGGCCTCGTGATCGGCGGCGGCAACATTGTTCGCGGCGCTCAGCTCTCCAAGATGGGCATGGACAGGGTCGGCGCAGATTACATGGGAATGCTGGCGACGATTATCAATGCTTTGGCGTTGCAGGACGTGCTCGAAAAAGCGGAGCTGGACACGCGTGTGATGACGGCGATCGCCATGGAATCAATCGCAGAGCCGTTCATCAGGCGCCGAGCGATGCGCCATTTTGAAAAGGGTCGGGTGGTGATTTTTGCGGCGGGCACCGGGAATCCGTATTTCTCGACCGACACCGCTGCCGCGCTACGCGCCATCCAGATTCACGCCGACGTCATCATCAAGGCGACGAGCGTCGACGGCGTATACAGCGCTGATCCGAAGCGCGACCCCGATGCTACGCGGTATCAATCCATCAGCTATCGAGACGTCATGGTAAACGAGCTGGGCGTAATGGATCAGACGGCGATCACGCTTTGCAAGGAAAACAAGCTGCCTATCATTGTCCTGAACATTCACCGTCACGGAGAAGTTGCCCGCGCGCTGAAGGGTGAGCGTGTCGGAACAATCGTACAATGACGACAATTCCTCAGATCACGAAGGACTGCCGTACAGCGATGGAGAAATCATTCGAGGCATCGAAGCGCGAGCTTGCTTCGATTCGAACCGGCAAAGCGACGGCGAGCCTGCTCGACACTGTGCGAGTGGAGGCATACGGCCAGCAAATGCCGCTCAACCAGGTTGCCGGCGTTTCTGCTCCAGAACCGCGGCTTCTCACTGTGACCCCTTGGGACAAGGGTTTGGTGAGCGCCATCGAAAAGGCGCTTCGCGAATCCGATCTGGGCTTGAATCCGCAAACCCAATCCGGGGTGATTCGCGTTCCGTTGCCGTCGCTCAATGAACAGCGGAGGAAAGAGCTGGTGAAAGTCGTGCACAAGCTCGCTGAAGAAGCTCGCATTGGAATCAGACACGCGCGAACTGGAGCGCGAGACCAGCTGAAGAAGCTGGAGAAGACGTCCGAAGACGATCAGAAGAAGGCAGAAAAGGAATTGCAAAAGCTTCACGACGACTACATCGGCCGGATCGATGAGCTGTTGAAGGGTAAAGAAGCAGAAATCATGGAAGTCTAGGCCGTGTCCGAGCTGACACGGCGCATCATCTTCGCGGTAATTGCCGCGCCGCTGGCCATCGCGGTGGTCTACTTCGGCGACTGGGCTCTAGCGATTCTCCTTTCCGTGCTCGCGGCGCTCGCCGCCTGGGAATTTTTCCGCATAGTGAGGGATAGTGGCGCGCTGCCGATAGAGCCGGCGGGAATCGCGCTCGCCGCGCTGCTTCCGATTGCGATACACGCCCAACGCCTTGGCGTGTATACCTTGTCGCTCACGGCGATCGTCGTGATGACGCTCCTGGTTTTTGCGAGCGGGATCTGGCTGAGAGGCCCGGCTGGGAAACCTGTCACGTCTGTAGCGACCACTGTGTTCGGTGTGTTCTACGCAGGCCTTTTCTCCTTCGTCTACGCCCTGCGCTATCATGATTATGCCGTGGGTGCCGGTGCCGGAACCGCGCTGGTCTTTCTTCCGATCATCCTCACGTGGGCGACCGACATAGGCGCTTACGCGGTCGGCCGAAACTTCGGCAGGCGGAAGCTGATTCCGTCGGTGAGCCCGGGCAAAACCGTTGAGGGAGCAGTCGGCGGACTGTTCGCTACAATTATCATTGCGTTGATCTACGTGCGTTTGATCCTCATGCCGTATGCTCAGCTCGGAATGACAATGCAGGGCACGATACTGTTCGCCATCGTCGTCAGCGTCGCGGCGCAGACCGGCGATCTCGCGGAATCGCTGCTCAAGCGTGAGGCGGGAATCAAGGACAGCTCACGGATTATCCCGGGTCACGGCGGAATACTCGACCGCTTCGACAGCCTTTTGTTCGTGATGCCCGTTGCGTTTCTGCTGTTGGGGCGGTTGCTGCTGCCGATTCCGCAGTGACCGCGACATCCGCCGCAAGGCGGAAAGGTGTTGCGGTACTGGGCTCGACGGGCTCGATAGGCACGACCGCGCTCAGAGTCCTCGACAGACAGCGCGAGCGCTTTCGCGTTACTGCTCTTACGGCGAACAGCAATGGCGCGCTGCTCAGAGAGCAGGCGCGACATTTCGCTCCGGAATTCGTCGGGATGGTTGAATCGAGCGGAGATGCAGATGGCGCGTGGAAGAGTGGCACTGACGCGCTCGTGTCTGCCGCAACGCGCGATGACGTGGACATCGTCCTCAACGCGATCGTGGGCGCTGCGGGCCTCGACGCGACACTAGCCGCGCTCAAGAAGGGAAAGCGTGTTGCTCTCGCGAACAAGGAAACGCTCGTCATTGCCGGAGACCTCGTAAGTGAAGCGTGTGCCTCTGGCGCCGGCGAAGTCGTGCCGGTGGACAGCGAGCACAGCGCAATTCTGCAGTGCATCACCGGTCATCCTCGCTCCCAGGTTCGTCGCGTCGTTCTCACCGCGTCGGGCGGGCCCTTCCGCGATTGGAGCGCTGATCGTCTCGCAAGCGCAACGGTCGAGGACGCGCTTCGTCATCCGACCTGGCGCATGGGCCGCAAGATCACGATCGATAGCGCTACGCTCGCGAACAAGGCACTCGAGGTGATCGAGGCTCATTTTCTTTTTGGATTGCCGTACGACCGCATCGAAGTCGTTGTGCATCCTCAGAGTGTCGTGCACTCGTTCGTGGAATTCATCGACGGAAGCGTGGTTGCGCAAATGAGCATCCCGACCATGGAGCTGCCCGTACTTTATTCGCTCACCCATCCGGAGCGCGTGGAGGACGACGGGGTACCATCGTTCGATCCTGTTAAACTTTCTCCGATGACTTACGAGCCCGTTGATCACGAACGCTTCCCGGCTCTCAGACTCGGCATATCGGCGGGCGAAGCCGGCGGCGCGCTGCCGGCTGTCTTCAACGCCGCGAACGAGTGTGCAGTTGCCGCATTTCTGGCGGGGGCGATCCGATTCGTCGACATTCCGCGTGCGATCGAGTCCGCACTCGGAGATCTAAGCGGATTGCCATCGGGAAGTCGAGAAGAGCTCCTGGCGGCAGACGCAGCCGCCAGACGCCACGTGCGCGAGATGCTCAAGTGCTGAGTTGGCTCGCGCCAATCATCGTCTTCGGCCTCGTGGTTTTCGTCCACGAGCTGGGGCACTTCATTGCGGCGAAGCTTACCGGCGTCTACGCGCCGAGGTTTTCGATCGGGTTCGGGCCATCGCTCCTGAAACGCCGATTCGGCGAGACCGAGTATGTGCTCGCCGCCCTTCCACTGGGCGGATACGTGCGAATGGCGTCGCGCGAAGACGAAGCCACGGCATTCCTCGAAGGGGGGAGCGAGAATTCAGCTACGTCTCCGGGCAGTCCGAAAGACGGATACGATCCGAATGCGATGATTCCGTTTGGGCCGAAGCCCATTCCGGAAGCGCGATGGTTCGAGTCGAAGTCGCTGCCCGCGCGATTGTTCATCATGCTTGCTGGTGTGACCATGAACGCGGTTCTCGCTTACGTCATCTACGCGGGTCTGCTACTTCGATCCGGCATTCCCACTCCGATTCCTGTTGCCGCGGAAGTCACGCCCGGGAAGCCGGCGGCAATGGCCGGGATTCAGGCCGGCGACAGCATCGTCTCTGTCGACGGCGCACCGCTGAAAAACTGGGAGGCTCTGCTCGATCGGATCGGCGCCTCTGCTGGTTCGCCGTTGACACTGGAGATTTCGCGCGCCGGCCGTCGCATGACAGTGCGTGTCACTCCAGTTGCTGAGACCGTACCCGATCCGCGCACTGGAGAAAGCAAACGGCTCGGCCGGATCGGATTGTTGGCGAACGAGGCTTTCACACCTGTCTCAGTGCCACGTGCGTTCACTGAGGCGTGGCATCTGACCGCAGATAACAGTCTGAGGATCTTCGCCACTTTGCGAGTGCTCTTGTCGAGCGGGGCGGGCGTGTCGGACCTCGGTGGGCCGATCGCAATCGCGCAGGTGTCGGTTCAGGCTGCCCGAGGGGGAATTGAAAACCTTCTCGCACTCATCGCGCTCATCAGTATCAATCTCGCAATCTTCAACCTGCTGCCCATACCGATTCTCGACGGCGGCCAGATCGTGCTGAACGTCGCCGAAACGATAAAGGGAAGCGCATTCAGCACGCGCACGCGGGAGAGAATTCTGAGGGGCGGCCTGTTGCTGATCGGTTTGCTCTTCGTGACGGTGATGTTCAATGACATCAGTCGAAACATGCAGAACATTGTGAAGCTGATTGGCCGGATCTTCGGTCGTTCGGCGTGAGTCGTCGGGATGTCATTGCCGCAACGACGCCGATATCCGGCCTCGTCGGATTTCTCGGCAGCACGGAGCGCCGTGGTCCGTGGCAACTGCCGCGTCATCTGCGGGCCGTAGCCGTACTTGGAAATGTCGAGATCGATCTTCGACAAGCAATTATTGGCTTCGGCGTTTCGGACATTGAAGTGGTTGCGGTACTTGGAAACGTCGAGATCATCGTCCCGCCCGAGGTCGCAGTCGACTGCGACGGCGACGGATTACTCGGAACTTTCAATCTCGAGTTTGCGGGCAGGGTCAATACGTCGCTCGCGGACAGGGAGCGCGTTGTTCGGGTGACCGGCTCTGCGTATGCGGCATCGGTGACGGTGCGGGTGAAAGGTCCCGATGAGAGCATGATGGCGAAACTGCGCCGAAACATGGGCCTCACGAGTGGCAACGACTGAGGGAAGGCAAATCGTCATTGACGTTTCAAGCTGATCCTGTCACGTAACGATTTTGATTGAGCACCCGACTCGACGCGGCTAAATTTCAGAGTTATGGCTTTTCCCGGGCTGGCCGAGCGCGTCGCCGATGTGCGGGCCAGAATCGCGGCGGCGATAGCGCGCGGCGGGCATGGGCAGCAGGTCACGATCGTCGCAGTCACAAAGACTCACGGGCCTGACGCAGCGCGCTCGGCCTACGAAGTTGGCCTGCACGACGTCGGCGAAAACAAGGTTCAGGAAGCGCTGAAAAAAATGGGAGAGGTCGACGTGCCGGTGCGCTGGCATTTGATCGGCCACCTGCAGCGGAACAAGGTCAAGTCGCTGGAACGTTTCGTCCTTCTGCACTCGCTCGACAGCTCGCGCCTTGCGGATGCCGTCTGCGCGTTCGGTCTCGAGAGGGGGCGCGCCGTCGACGCACTGATGGAGCTGAATCTTTCTGGAGAATCATCGAAGCATGGCTTCACGAAGTCGGAGCTGTTGCCGGAGGCCGAGCGAATGGTCTCGCTTCCTGGCATACGCATTCGCGGTGTGATGACAATGGCTAGCTTTACTGCGACAGAAAAGGAGCTCCATCGCACTTTCGCGGAAGCGCGAGATGCGAGACAGGCGCTGGAAGAGACCGGGCATCCGGCGCAGGAGCTCTCGATGGGAATGTCGAACGATTATGAGATCGCGGTGGAAGAAGGTGCAACTATGGTGAGACTTGGTACAACCCTCTTCGGAGCGAGGGATAAATGATCGATGAAGCGTTTCATCTGACCCCCCTGGACGTGCGGCGCTACGATTTCGGTCGGGCGCTGCGCGGCTACAATCCTGCGCGCGTCGATCAGTTCAGAGATCAGGTTGCGGAGGAGATGGACCGCCTCACCCGGATCAACCAGGATCTCGACTCCAAGGCGCGCAGCTTTCACGAGCAGCTCCGGGCTTTTCGCGAGCGTGACAAGGCGCTGAACGACGCGCTCGTTTCCGCACAACAGCTACGCGGAGAAGTGCGCGAGCAAGCGGAGAGGGAAGCGCAGCTCATCATCCGCGAGGCGCAGGCTGAGGGAGAGCGGATCATCGAGGGAGCCAAGGCTGATGTACGGCGAATGGAGGAGGTCCTCGACAATCTCGACCGCTCGCGTCGGACATATCTCGCGCAAATGCGAACGTTGATTGCCCGCCAGCTCTCGGAGGTTGAGGCCTCCGATTCGGAAGTGGTGGCGAGCACACTGAGGGGCGCTGGCTCCAACTCTTCGGGTTCGGCTAAAGAATGACCGCTGTCCGCCCCGTGAAGCTCGCGGGGGGAGACGAGAAGGGCAGACGCTTCCGTCTGCTTCCGACCGATCGCTCGCCCGACGAACTCGAAAAAGAAATTCTCGCTCTGTGGCGGGAGGAGAAGCTTTTCGAGCGGACACTTGCACAAGCGGCAGGGAAGCCCGAGTTCGTCTTCTTCGAGGGTCCGCCGACGGCGAACGGCAAGCCCGGAATCCATCACGTTTTTTCGCGGACCGTCAAAGATCTTTTCTGCCGGCACCGCGCGATGCGTGGCTTTCACGTTGCGCGCAAGGCGGGATGGGATACGCACGGACTTCCCGTGGAGATCGAAGTCGAGAAGCGCATCGAGACTGAGTTCGGCGTCCGAACCGCCAAGCAACAGATCGAGACGATCGGTGTCGAGCGATTCAACGAGATGTGCCGCGAGAGTGTTTGGCGGTACCGCGCTGACTGGCAGGAGCTGAGCGAGAGGATCGGCTATTGGCTCGACTACAGCGATCCCTACGTCACCTACTCGAACGACTATATCGAAAGCGTGTGGTGGGCTCTCGCCACGATGTTCCGGCGCGGACGTCTTTATCGTGGACACAAAGTGCTGCCGTATTGTGCTCGCTGCGGAACGACGTTATCGAGTCACGAAGTCGCGCAGGGCTACAAGGACGTGAAGGACCCGAGCGCCTACGTAGCGCTCGATCTGATTGAGAACGGAAAATCAAAGTCTTCGGCGCACCGACGCATTCTCGTCTGGACCACAACGCCATGGACGCTCGTTTCCAACGTTGCTCTCGCGGTGAATCCGGCCCTCGAGTATGTGGAGCTGAGAAAGAAGAAGACGGATACCGACGAGACCGTCATACTTTCTCTTACGCGCGCGCCAGCGGTGCTCGGCGACGACTTCGCGGCGCGATGGGAGACAGTGCGCTCGTTCCACGGGACAGAGCTCATTGGACGGCGCTACAAGCGCCCGCTGGATTGGGTCGAGTACAAGGATGGAAACCACGAAATCATCGTCGGCGAAGACTTCGTCTCGTCCGAGGAAGGGACCGGCGTCGTCCACATGGCGCCGGCATTCGGCGCCGATGACTATGC
>DASQPS010000366.1:0-3737 GCA_035643845.1 Gemmatimonadaceae bacterium
CGTCTTCACCTCCAGGTACTGGACGAGTAGATCGAGCTGGGTGTGATAGAACCCTGAGTGCTTGGTCTTGAGCACGAAATAATCTTCCTTGTCCGGCCGGAGAAGCTTCGCGATTGGTTCTCCGCGCACGCCGTCCTCGAGTACGTGCCCAAGCTGTTGCCGGAAATCCGAGCGCCATTTGCCGAAGTTGTCGTTTACGTAGATCACCGGCACTCCGGCGTCTCTGGCACGCCGGCTTAGGTCAGCAAGCTTTTTCGCGGCGGGCAACGCGTTTTCGAACAGAGCGTCCCCGTTCTCGAATTCCATGTCGTTGATGACGTCGATCAGAATCAGCGCGACGCTGCACTGATCGGGGACGTTGCCGTGGAGATCCTTGTTCTTGGCGGGACCGGGCATAACCGCGTGTAAAGGAAAGGTCGTGCCACGTTAAGAGCCGAATGTGGGGCGCTCTTACCCTAACAGACCCGGTTCGGGTGTTGCCTCCGCGAGGTGGGGCGCGCCGCGATGGAAGACCATGTAGAAAGGCAGGCCGACGGCGATCAGGAGCAGCCCGGCCGCAGATTCTACCGGCGTCGTGGCGATGCTGTTGATGACCAGCCAAGCGGCCACGAGTACGAACAGAGCGGGCACAACCGGATATCCGAGCGCGCGATAGCGGCGCGGAGCGGCGGGAAGCTTTCGTCTGAGCACGAAGAGAGACGTTCCCACGAGCGCGGTGAACAGCCAGACGGCAAAAATCACCGACGTGGTGATCTGGTCGAAAGTACCGGACAGCGCCAGAACGCACGCCCAGATTCCCTGGAACCAGATCGCATTGACGGGCACGTGCGTAGTCGGACTCAACTTCGCCAGCGGCCCGAAGAACAAACGGTCGCGCGCCATGGCGAATGGGACGCGCGAGTTCATCATCGTGATGCCGTTCAGCGCGCCGATCGCCGCGATTATGAAAGAGAGCGACACTATCTGCGCACCGTACGACGAAAAGGCTTGCGCCGCCTTGGCCGCGACCGGGAGCGCATCGCGATAAGCGGTCGAGTTCGACGACAGAATCTCGCTGAACGGCAGCGCGTAGAAGTACGCGAGATTCGTGATCAGATAGACAGCGATGACTATCAGCATCCCGTAGATGAGCGCGCGCGGCACGTTGCGCTCGGGTTTCTCGATCTCACCGGCCACCATCGGTACATTCGACCATCCCTGATAAGCCCAGAGTGCGGCGAGCATTGCTGCGCCGAAGGCTCCCGCTCCCGCTCGCGGAATTCCCGCGACTGCGGACGCGTGCAGGTGCGACCAGGAACCAAGGCGCGACAGAAAGAATGCGCCGAGCACGATGATCGCGATTCCCGCGAGCTTGGCTATGGTGGCGACCCACTGCACTCGTCCACCGACGCCAATCGCGCGCGAATTGACCGCCGAGAAAAGAAGAATCACTGCGACGGCAACTAGCTGCTGGATGCCGAGCCGCCAATGAACAACTTGTCCGAGCAGGTGCACGTCGCGCGTCATCCAAACCGCGCCGAGGGGAACGAAAGATCCCAGAAAAGAAGCGAGGGCGGTGGAGACGGCGGCAAGCCCACCGCTGGCGATGAGCATGACGGATGTCCAGCCGAAAAGAAAAGCCGGCAAGTGTCCGTACGCTTCGCGAAGGAACACGTATTCTCCGCCTGCTTCCGGCATCATCGCGCCCAGTTCGGCGTAGGTAAGCGCGCCGGCGAGCGAGAGCAATCCGGCAGCGAGCCACGCGAGAAGGACGTTAGACGGGCTTCCAACGAGCTGTGCCATCGGCGCCGTTTTGAGAAACACGCCGGTGCCGATGACTGTGAGCAGAAGCGCGAGGGCGTCGCGAAGCGACAGCGCTCGCACCAGTCCCTTTGTCGCGGGCGTCGCCTCCATCTCTGACGACGCTGCGGCGATGGAGCTCACTCGGGCGGGCGGTACACGTCGTGCGGCCCGGTGTTTCGAATTCCAAAAGCGGGCCGCACGTATTCCTCCGTCGTCGCTATTCCCTCCGCTTTATCGAGCTCGCGGTTGCCGTGGTCGATGGAGGCGCGTTCTTCCTTGTAGCGCTTGTACCAATCGCGCGTGACTTCGCCGGCGAGCTCGCGGTTACCAATGCCGAAAGCGAGAGCGAGAGCGAGCGCGATCGCGCCAAAGAGGATGGCGAAAGCGGTTGTCACGATCTCGGTGGCGACGCCAAGCTCCTGGAGGGCCATGAATATCGCGAGCATGACGACGCCGCCTTTGCCGACGCGAGCGAGAGTCGGTCCGCCGTGGAGTCCGCCAGCGGACGCCATGATCAAACCGCCGACGAAAGCACCGAGCACGATGCCGACGATCATGATGACGATCGCGGCGATGACGCTCGGGATGTAGCTGACCAATTCGGAAAATACGTTGGCGAGAGATTCGAGGCCGAGGGCGTTCGCAGCGACGAGCATGACCGCGAACATCACGAACCAGAAGACGAGATTGCCAGCGACGCGCGTAGGGTTCACCCGCGAACCGGAGCGCTCGACTGCATCCATCACCCCGCCGCGCTCGAGAAGCTGGTTGAGATGGATGCGTCGCATCAATCGGTCGGTGCCCTTCTCGAGCAGCCTCGCGAGGAGATATCCGGCGAAGAGAATGACCAGCGCGCCGAAAAGCGCCGGGACGTAGCCATAGAGCTGCTCGAAGCTTCCCTGTAGCCTTTCGCCAAAGGTGAGTGTCGTCGTGGTGTCCACTAGAACCTCACATCAAGTAGGGAATGTGTCCCTGGAACGCGGGCCGCCGCGAGTGCGGCGCTCGCAGGGTTGAAAGTTACACGAAATCGTGGGCGTCCGGCGTCGGGATTTGGGCGAAGGTAACGTTCGGTGACGATCAGGCCGGCGAGGCCGCCCCCCACTGTCAGTCCGCCAATGGCGTGAGGATTGTTCCTCGTGCTGTTGCCAAGAGCGGCAATTCCGGCGCCCATAAGCGCACCGGCAGCCGTTCCAAGCGACAGTCTGTCGGCTTCGTCGCGCTCATGGTCGTAGCGTTGGACGAGAAAGCGGTCTCCAGCCATCATCCCGAGCACGCCACCGATCGTAGCGGCCGTGGCGAAATGCGCATAAGAGCTATTTCGGTTCAGGAGTGAGATTCCAGCGCCTGCACCCAACGCCGAGGTAGTGCCAAGAGTTTCGATGTCCCCGGCGGTGACGTTGTACCTCGCGTTCCTGGGGTAAAGAACTCCGAGAGGATATCCGATCAAGCCCGAGGCGAGCACGACGGCCACCTCGGCGCGGTCGGAGAGCCGGCGCTCTGTGCACTTCGTGTTGCCTGTCGCGAGATCGAACGTACACTCGGATTTACCGCGCAACGCCTCCATAGTCCCGAACGCAATCAGCGCCCCCGAACCGGCACCGAATCCGGCACCGACAGCATCTGCCTCCGTCATGTTGCGCGCGACGTGCAATCCAATCGCGCTTCCAGTCAGCCCACCGATGAAGGCACCCGCAGCTTGTGTTCTGTCGGAACCGTGCACAAGGAAGCTCGTTGCCCAGCCCGCGAGCGCGCCATTCAGTCCCATGTTGATTGAGAGATCCGCTTGCGGTCGCGCCACGAACATCCGCCGTGATATCTCGGATGCGGCGAAGAATGTACCGCCGGCGACGACAAGATAGGCGGCGAGTTGACTGCTCGCGTTACCGCCAATCGCGCCGGCGAATGTCGGCCCGTACACCGATAACCCGAGGATCGACTGGCCTCGGATAAATGCG
>DASQPS010000367.1:0-10206 GCA_035643845.1 Gemmatimonadaceae bacterium
TACACGGGGCGAGCGATCAGCCTCACGCGCTGTCGATTTTCGGGTGCGAGCGACCATTGTCGTCTCGCGCCCACCGCTTTGCAGTAGCTGTTCGCCGAGAGTTTTCAGCATGCGGCTTTGGGGAGCTTACCCCGCCGGCAACACCCACCAATGTTGTCGGTGCGCCCTCCCGGAGGTTACATGCGCAAATCGGTAAGTTTCGCCGTTGGAATCGCTGCCGCGGCCACGATCGCTTTCGTAGCTACGAGTTGCGGATCTGACACAACCGCACCGGCGTCAAAGCAATACGTCGCCAACCTCATCGCCGCAAATGAAGGCGCCGGCCACACATCGCCTGGCAGCGGTGTTTTCACGTTCGTAGACAATGGCAACGTGATCAACTGGACGCTGACGCTCACGAACATCACGAACGTCACTGCATCACACATCCACCTCGGCGACGCGACCGCGGTAGGGGCAACGGCCGGCCCGGTTATCATCAATCTTTTCTTACCGAACCGCCCGCCCGAGACCGGCACGCTCAACGGAGTCGTGGCGCAGGGAACAATCACGAACGCGAACAATTCGAGCGTTTCGCTCGACTCGCTTCGTGTGTTGTTCAACAACGGAAACGCCTACGCCAACGTGCACACGACGGCCAACCCGGCCGGAGAAATCAGAGACCAGGTCCATCCGGTGCAGTAGGCTCAACGGACGTCTCGCCGCTAGACGTTGAAGCGGAACAGGAGTACGTCGCCGTCCTGCACGACGTACTCCTTACCTTCGGATCGTACGGCTCCTTTTTCGCGCGCTCCCTTCCAGCCATCGTTGCGAACAAAGGAGTCGTACGATACCGTCTCGGCCCGGATGAATCCGCGCTCGAAATCGGTGTGAATTACGGCGGCAGCTTTTGGCGCGGTATCGCCGCGATGTATCGTCCACGCCCGAACTTCCTGCTCGCCGGCGGTGAAGTAGGTCTCAAGGCCGAGAAGTTTGTAACCCGCGCGAATGAGTCGGTCCAAGCCGGCTGACTCGAGCCCGAGCGACGACAAAAAATCTTTGCGATCCTCGGGTGCGAGCTCCGCTAGCTCGGCTTCGATTCGGGCGGAGAAGGGAACGACTTCCGCCCGCTCGCCGCTTTTCCTCACCGCTTGTCGCAACGCCGTCAGGTGCGGACCTTCATCGCCGGCCAGCTCGGCATCGCTGACATTTGCGGCGTAGAGCACGGGCTTGACGGTGAGCAGAGCGAGCGGCGCGAGCACTGCCTTCTCGTCGTCGGTAAGGTGTGCTTCCCACAGCCCTCTTCCGTCCTTCAGGAATCCATACGCTTTCTCGAGCACTGGCAGCTCCGACAATGCTTCCTTGTCGCCGGTTCGCGCGGAGCGTCGGGTTTTGTCGAGACGTTTTTCGAGTGAAGCGAGGTCCGCAATCGCAAGCTCGAATTCGATCACTTCGCGGTCGCGCACGGGATCGACAGCGCCCATGACGTGCGTGACGTCGGGATCCTCGAAGCAGCGAACGACGTGGATGATCGCATCGGTCTCTCGGATGTTGGAGAGAAACTTGTTGCCAAGTCCTTCGCCTTCGGCAGCGCCCTTGACGAGTCCGGCGATATCTACGAATTGCACAACGGCGGGGACAGTTCGTTTTGGCTGGACGATGCGCGCGAGCTCACTCAACCTGGAGTCGGGGACTTCGACCATCCCGACATTCGGCTCGACGGTGCAGAACGGGTAATTGGCTGCGTCAGCTCTTGCGGCGGTGAGAGCGTTGAAAAGCGTGGATTTCCCGACGTTGGGAAGGCCGACGATTCCGAGTTTCAGCATTGCGGAGAAACTAATCAGTCTCGGCGGGAAGACGTCTCCGTAGCTCTATGCGCCGGCAGTTGTGGCCAGACTTCAAGAGCCCGGCGCAACGACAAGTTCTCGACGCCAAGCCTAGTTGAAAAGGTTCATCGCCTTCTCAACGCCATCCCGCAACCACGACTCAGTCGCGGCGGTCAGTTGCGGCATTAGGGAGAGCACGTCTTCGCGCTCATCGCGCGCGAACGGAGCCAACACGAAATCGGCGAGGTTTGGGTAAATCCCCTTCCTCTCTTCGCTCGGGCCAACTCCAATCCGTAGACGCGGATAATCCTGCGTCTTGACCGCGCTCTCAACGCTCTTCAGGCCATTGTGTCCGCCGGCGCTTCCGCGCGCGCGAATTCTGAATCGTCCGACCGGTATCTGCACTTCGTCCACGACCACGAGCAGGTCCTTCGATGCGCTCCAGAACGGACGTCGCATGTACGTCTTGAGTGCCTGTCCACTCAGGTTCATGTAAGTCAACGGCTTCACCAGACGCACCTTTTGCCCTTCCACGAGGCCGTCAGAGGAAACGAGGTCGCTACTCTTTTTCCAACCCTCAAAATGCCAAACGTCGGCGAGGTGGTCGATCAACCACCAGCCGACGTTGTGCCTCGTCGCAGCGTACTCTCGGCCCGGATTGCCGAGGCCGAGTATGACTTTCAAAGCGCCAGGCGGTGCGAGGTTGCTTAGGGCGAGTAAGACTGTGAAAAAGGCAGGGGCTACTTCTTCGACTCTTCGCCGCCCTCGCCCTCTTCCTCCTCGCTCGGACCCTTGCCGATCACCTCGGGCTCGCCGGCGGCAGCAGCGCCTTCGACCGGCTCCGCGGCAGCAGTCTCTTCGATCACAGCACGTGGAGCGGCGAGCACCGCAACCGACGTCTCCGGATCGTCGAGCACTTCGACTCCCTCCGGCACCTTCAGATCGCTGACGTGCACAGAGTCGCCGATCACCATGTTGGTGACGTCGAATTCGATGTGATCCGGAATGCTCGCTGGATCGACTTCGATTTCGATTTCGCGAAGTGTCTGGTCGAGCACGCCGCCCTCGAGACGCACGCCCTCAGGAATTCCTGTGAGTGTAATCGGGATGTTGACGGTGACTTTCTCACCCGCTACGAGCGCCTGGAAGTCCACGTGCAGAATCTGACGCTTGATCGGATGCCGCTGTATCTCCCGGATCAGCGTTTTTGCGGTAGTTCCGCCGAACGAGACTTCGATGACGGTGCTCTCCGCCTGAATGTGGCCGAGCATCTTATCGAGGTCGCGCGCGTTGAGAGTGAGCGGCTGCGGCTCACGGCCGTGGCCGTAAATCACGGCCGGCACCTCGCCCTTGCTGCGCAGGGTGCGTGCGCCGCCCTTCCCGGTGGCCTGGCGAGCGGTTGCGTTAAAAGAAACGGTTGCCATTGCTATTTCATCCCTTGGGGCGCGCTCAGTTTCCTCCACGCCCATTCAATAATGTCCAGAACTGCCGCCGCGAACTCTTTCGCGACCTTCTCGATCACTTCCGCCATAAAAACCTCTACTGCTCGAACAGCGAGCTTACCGACTGCTCGCTGTGAATGTAGCGAATTGCCTTCGCGAGAAGCTCGCCAACCGACAGCACGCAAAGCGAGGGAAATCTCTTTGCCTCCGGAATCATCACGGTATCGGTAACCGTGACCTCCGTGATCGGTGCCGACGAAAGCCTCTCTCTTGCCGGGCCCGAAAGAAGAGCGTGAGTAGCACATACATAGATGTCGCGCGCACCCAGATCTTTCAGAGCCTTTGCCGCTTCGGACACTGTGCCAGCGGTGTCGATCATATCGTCCGCGAGCAAGCAATCCTTTCCTTCCACTTCACCCACGACGTTGACGACCTCGGACACATTTGCCTTCGGACGGCGCTTGTCGATTATCGCCAGTGAGCCATTGAGCCTCTTGGCGAATCCCCTCGCCATCTTCGCCGACCCAACATCGGGAGCGACGACTACGAGATCGCGCAAGTTCTTTTTCCTGTAGTGCGATACGAAAACCGGTGCGGCGTAAAGGTGATCGACCGGAACATCGAAAAATCCCTGCAGCTGGTGCTGGTGGAAATCCAGACCCAGCACCCTGTTAGCGCCAGCCACAGTAATCATGTTCGCGAGCAGCTTCGCCCCGATCGCCACCCTCGGTTGGTCCTTTCGGTCCTGCCTCGAGTATCCGTAGTAGGGCATCACGCAAGTGATGCGAGCTGCCGACGCCCTTCGCGCCGCGTCGATCAAGAGCAGAAGCTCCATGATGTTGTCGGCCGGCGGGTTTGTCGGCTGCACGATGAAGACGTCGTTGCCTCTGACGTTTTCGTCGATGCGCACGAAGATCTCGCCGTCGGCGAAGCGGGTGACCGTCGTCCTGCAAAACGGCACATCCAGCATTCGCGCGATCTCACCACACAGTTCCGGGTTACCGGGCCCGGCGATGAGTTTGAAGCCATGAGCGGGTACGGATAATCCGTCCATGCAGCCTTACAAGTTAAGTGGGCAAAGGACTTAGATCAATTGCCCCTGGTGGATTCGAACCACCATTACCGGATCCAAAGACCGATGTCCTGCCATTGGACGAAGGGGCAGCGGGAACGGAAAGCTAGTCCAGAAGCTCCACTGGGACAACGCTCCACGCGGTGCGCGTGAAGATCCGTTGCGTCCCGTCTGGAATCGAGAGCGGATGGCGATCGCCTTCGGAATTCGCGAGTCCGGCATCCAGGCCGGCTACTCTGAAAACCGTCGACCCCGAGCCGGACATTCGGTAGAACGAACCGTGACGGTCCGCGTTTGCGAGAAGCGCGTCGATCTCTGGTCGGCGAGGCCTGATCACCGCTTCGAAATCGTTCACAGAGTGTCGAGCCGCAGAATCCCAGTCGCGAAACATTTCCGTCGTCAGTTCGGGACCAGGGCCGGCGTACGCCCCGCGCGTTTCATCGAGCAGAGCGTAAGCCTCCGCGGTGTCGATTCCAAACGGAGGCACGAAGAGCTCGACTTCCCGCGGCGGCAGTGGCTTGAGCTCGAGGATTTTTTCTCCGCGACCCCACGACATCGCCATGACCTGGTGACTGGCCAAAAACGGAATGTCCGACCCAAGCTGGCCCGCCATGTCGAGCAAACGACTCTCAGGCACCGGATTGCTCGAGAGTGTGTTCAGAATTCGCAGGACCGCTGCTGCGTCAGCGCTCCCACCCCCCAAACCGCCACCAATCGGAACGTTTTTAATGATCTCGATCTCGAATCCTTTCGGCCATCCGGTCTCCTTCGCAAATAGCTCGGCGGCACGATAACCCAGATTCTCCTCTTGAGGACGATCGCGCATCTCGAAACAGCGGATGGATTTCTCTCCGCGCGTCGTCCGCACTTCTACGTCGTCACCGAATTCGAGGCGCAACAGCACCGTCTCAATGGAGTGATATCCATCGGCTCGCAGACCGAAGACCCGGAGCGCGAGGTTGATCTTTGCCTGAGCCAGAGTGCGGGCCGCCCTTCCACTCATCCCGTTTCTGCCGCTGGGGTCTGCAGATCGCGGAGCTTGACGCCGAGTCGTGTGAAATAGTACGCGCCGATGAGAGTGATGGGCACGAACGTCAGTAAGTGGTATCCGATGGCCCATGTCGCGGCCTGTTCCTGTCCGACGCCGTAAACCCCGAGGCCCTGCACCGCCATGTATTCAAAAACCCCAAAGAATCCCGGCAACGCCGGGACCGCCGTGCCGAGGGCGATGAAGGCCTGGAGAAAAAGAGCCGCGGAGAACGGAGCGCTTATACCGACAGCTTTGAATGAGAGCCAGAATCCGACTCCATTCAGCAGCCAGTGCGCGATCGACCAGCCGAACACCGCGGCGAATCTGCCAGGTCTTCGGAGCACGCTGAGTCCCTGCACGAACGTCTCGAGAACTCGACGGCCGCGCTCCTCGATCGAAGGCGAGACTCGCCTGGCAAACAGCTCGTACAGCCGAAGGAGACGGGATGGGAAGAAGACGAGGCCGTAGAGCACGATCAAAAGAAGCAGAACGATCGTCGCGCCCCCGGTGGCAAAGGATGCCAGAGATCTTCCGGCCAATGTTCGCGAGCCGGAGAGCGCGGGGTCGAGCAGAGCGGTTGCAGCGAGGAGCAAAAGGGCTATAGCGTCGAAGAGGCGGTCCACTGCGAGCGAAGCAAGTGCCGTAGCGAACGGAACGGGAGCTTCCCTGGTGAGTGCATATGCTCTGGCGATTTCACCCGCGCGCGCCGGTACGACGTTGTTCACCATCATCCCGATGCAGATCGCTCTCCAGAGCGGTCCGATCGATACGCGCGGAGCCACCGGCTCGAGGATCGTCTGCCAGCGAATGGCGCGAAGGACGAAAATGGCGGTGGCGCAAACGATAGCGCCCGCGAAGAGGAGCGGGTCTGCCCGCGAGAGCCTATGTGCGATGTCGGCGGGGGAGATCCCGTGCAGCGTCCAGTAAATGAGCGCCGCACTGAGCACGCCTCCGATCGCGGCGCGCCACCCAGGTCTCAACGCCTACTCAGTCGACGCGAGCTCTACGAGATCGACGAGCTCGTCGACGAGCGCGCGCGTAGGATTGTTGCCGGTTTTTTTCAGAGCCCGACGAATCTCCGCTGCACGCTCGATTGCCCGCTGGCCCTTGTAAAGCAGATCCTGGATGGGAACGAGCTCGCCCACTGGCTGCTGCGGACCCGAATTCCGTGTCTCCAGCGAGCGCATCGTGGCAAGGCTCGAATTGAGAACGTCGCGCAACTCCTGTCCGCGCGGTGGAGTTCTCGCGCTCGCTGCAGCCGCTTGCTGGGCAGGCGTTGGAGCTCGTTTCACTTCGGGGGACAATGTGCCCGTGCCGATTTTTCCGGTTTCCCTGAGCTGCTGTTCGTAATGTGTTTTGGGATTCGGAGCGACGTATACGATGTGTTGTCCGTCGTCATTGTAAAAAAGCTGCGATATCGGGACGATGAGCTCGCCCTTCGGCTCCTCCCTCGCGGGCGCATATCGAGCGAGCCGCCGCAGGCTCTCAGCGACGCGCGCGTCTTGCTCAGCGCCCCAGTTGCGAACGGACCGCACGACGAGCTTCAGGTCTTCGATTGCGGCGATCACCGCCCGTTGGAGCTCCGGCTCCCATGCGATTACACCCTGAACTACTCGTCCAGCAACCCGCTCCACGATATTCGCGAGGTTCGACACGCCAGCCGCTTTTGCCATCGTTGCACTGCCGCGCAATCCGCGCGCAGCGGCGGCCAACTGCAGCGCATCGGAAGGCTGAAGCCCCTGCTGCGTCGCGAGCGACTCCAGGCGCGTGAGATATTCACTCGCCTCGAGTGTGAAGAAATCAAGCAGCCGGCCGGGGGTCGTCATTCAGACTTTCTCCAGATCACAGCCGGAAAGGTCGCCCGTCCGGCTGTTGTGGTCAAAGCAATCGCTCACACTATGACGACCGAGCAGCGCGCATCGCTTCGTGCATCTCTTTCACGGCCTGCTCGAGCCCCACGAAAACTGCCCGACTGACAATCGAGTGACCGATGTTGAGCTCCTCGATTTCCGGGATCGCCGCGACCGCGCCAACGTTCCGAAGATCGAGTCCGTGCCCCGCGTGGACGGCGATGCCGAGATCTGACGCCCGCCGAGCGGAATCACGCAGTGCATCGAGCTGCGCGGGCGAGTCCGGTGCCTGCGAATAGCTGCCAGTGTGCAGCTCAATGGCCGGAACACTCAAGCGCTTCGATTGTTCGATTGCGGTGCGAGTCGGGTCGATGAACAGGCTCACGCGTATGCCCGCGTCCGCCAGAGAATCGATCGCGTTCTGAATTCGGCCAGGCTCGCTCGTGATGTCCAGGCCTCCCTCGGTTGTGACTTCCTCGCGGCGTTCGGGGACCAGCGTCACTTGCTCCGGCTTGATCCTGCGCGCAATCTCCAGCATCTCGGCAACGCACGCCATCTCGAGATTGAAGTAGGTGCTGACGGCACGCTTGAGTTTTTCGATGTCCGCGTCCTGAATGTGGCGCCTGTCTTCCCTGAGATGCGCGGTGATTCCATCCGCTCCAGCTTTCTCGCAAACCAATGCCGCTTCCACCGGATCAGGTTGACGTCCGCCCCGAGCCTGCCGAAGCGTCGCCACGTGATCGATATTGATATAGAGGCGTTGTTGCTTTGCCCTCATTGTCACCGTCCCTAGGTCGCAGCTCTCATTTCGTGGAGAAACCTATAGTGTCGCTCAGAAAAGTTGCTGTCCTTTTTTTTCTCGCAGCATGCACGACCGCAACCCAGACGATTCCTAACAACGGGCAGGTCACCGGCGGTGCTAGTCCCCAGCTCGCTGTCGACCAGTTTCTCACTGCCGTTCGAAATCGCGATCTTCAGGCGATGGGCACCGTTTTCGGAACGAATAAAGGGCCAGCGCGTGAGACTCTGGACAGAAGCGAGCTCGAGAAGCGTGAGGTGATCCTTGCCTGCTACTTCAACAACGACAGCTACCGCGTGCTGGGTGAACAGGCAGGACAATCAGGACACCGGGAGGTGCGCGTGGAGCTGAAAAGAGGCAATCTCACCCGGCAATCCACTTTCTACACGATCGAAGGCCCTGGCAGACGCTGGTATGTCGACAACATGGACATTGCAGCCGTAAGAGATTTCTGCGGGAACCCCGGAACGCCGAGCAACTAGTCGGAGAGCTCGACCAGGATCCCGCCCGTGGAGCGCGGGTGCAGGAACGCGATGCGCTTGCCCTCGGCTCCAACTCGCGGAGTTTCGTCAATTAGCTGAATGCCCGCCGCGCGGCACCGTGCGAGCGTGTCGTCGAGATCGTCAACGGAAAAGCAAATGTGGTGAATTCCAGGACCGCGCTTTTCCACGAAGCGCGCTATCGGCGAGTCGGCGGTGGCTGGCTCCAGGAGCTCCACCAGCGCATCTCCCGCGCTAAAGCCCACGATCGCGGCTCCATCAGCATCGTCGAGTGGCACTTCCTTCAAATCGAGCACGTCGCGAAAAAACGGGACGGACTCCGCGAGAGCCCGCACGGCAATGCCGATATGCGAAATGCGGGGCCCGCGCGGGGTTGATGGGGTCATTAAATTGAATTGATAAGGAGCCTTCGCTCCAACTGAAATTAACCGATGAAGTTCCGCGGGTGATCCGTGGCTTGGAGATTACACAATGTCGAACGCACTGGAAGTAACCGATTCCGATTTCGAGCTGCAGATCGAGCAGCACAAAGGCCTCGCGGTGGTCGATTTCTGGGCGACGTGGTGCGCGCCGTGCCGGATGGTTGCGCCAGTGCTCGATCAGCTCGCCATTGAGTATCAGGGCAAAGCGAAGGTCGCGAAAGTCGACGTCGATACCAATATCAAGACCTCGACCAAGTTCAACGTGCGGTCGATTCCGGCCATCCTGTTCTTCAAGGACGGCAAGCTGGTCGATCAGGTGATCGGGTTCGTCGGAAAGCCAGCTCTCGCGGAGAAGTTCAAGCAGCACGCCGCGTAGCCCTCGCTCTCCGCCGGGCGAGGAGGTGAGCTCCGCGCGGCTGGGAACTCTCTATCTCGTGAGCACTCCCATCGGCAATCTGGGAGACATGACGCATCGCGCGGTTGAAGTACTTTCGTCTGTCGCCCTCATCATCGCAGAAGACACCAGGCACTCACGTCGTCTTCTCGATCACTACAAAATCGTGACGCCCGTTTCGTCGTACCATGAACACAATGAAGCGCGCGAAGCGCCCCGGCTGATCGCAAGGCTTCATGCAGGAGATTCGATCGCGCTCATTTCCGACGCGGGTACGCCACTCATCTCAGACCCTGGTTCGAGGCTCGTTGCAGGAGCGCTCGATGCCGGAGTGCCGGTAGTTCCAGTCCCGGGAGCCTCTTCGATAATGGCCGCCCTCGTGGGATCCGGCATGTCGCTCGACAGGTTCACTTTCTTTGGATTTCTACCGCGAAAGGGTCGGGACCGGAACGAAGCAATCGCTGAAATCATCGCATCCCGATTCACTGTCGCCATTTTCGAGGCCGCCAACCGCGTCGCGTCGACGCTCGACGATCTGGTGGCAGCTGGCGCGGCAGACAGACAGGCAGTGGTGGCGCGCGAGCTGACGAAGCGCTTCGAGGAGTTCAAGCGCGGGAGCGTCGGCGAGCTCGCGACTGTCTATCGGGACTCGGAACCGAAGGGCGAGGTAGTACTTCTAATAGCAGGAGCGGAAAGACGAGAAGTCACTGAGCAAGAGCTCAACGAGGCAGCGAAGGACGTTCGCGCATCTGGCGGCGACCCGCGCGCAGTAATGGACCATCTCGTCACCGCATTGGGCGCGTCCCGCAACCTCGCCTACAAAATCGCGCATAGAGGCGAAGCTTGATCGCGCGGCCGGACTGGGATGTTGCCGCACCTTACACTTCCGCGC
>DASQPS010000368.1:0-3741 GCA_035643845.1 Gemmatimonadaceae bacterium
GACATCTGGCCAGCGCTCACCGAGCGCGTCACGGATGCAGGAATTCCGGTCGGGGTCGTCAGCGGAACGCTCGCTGAGTCATCCGCCCGTCGCGGAGTATTCGCCCGTGCCCTCCTCGGCGACGCATATCGCTCCATTTCGACGCTCGGAGCGATCGACGAAGAAGACGCCGCACATTTTCGCGACCTCGGCGTCCGCGACGAAAGAGTTCGGGTGACCGGCGACACACGCTATGACCAGGTATGGCAGCGGGCCCAGCAACGTCCTTCGCTGCTCGTCTCGTCGCTTGCCTCCTCGCGGCCGACACTTGTCGCGGGCTCGACGTGGCCCTCGGACGAAACGCATCTCCTTACAGCCTGGCTGCGAATCCGCGAAAAGATTCCCGACGTCAGACTCATCATCGCACCCCACGAGCTGACCCCCAACCACATCGGCGCGATCAGAGGTTGGGCGCGCAAGGCCGTCCTGACCTTGGCGACAATCGATGCGCGCGATGCCGCGAACACCGACATAATTCTCGTCGATCGCTTTGGGCTCCTCGGCGATCTCTATTCACTCGCAGATGTGGCGTACGTCGGTGGGGCTTTTCATTCGGCCGGACTGCACTCCGTGCTCGAGCCCGCCGCGTTTGGAGTTCCTGTGCTATTCGGACCGCGCCACGACAAGAGTCGCGACGCAGCAAAGCTCATCGCCGCGGGGGGCGGAGCCTCCGTGGCCGGAGAGGCCGACCTTACGCTCAGACTCCGCGACTGGCTCGGCTCGCTGCACGCTCGGGATTCTGCGGGCGCCGCGGCGCGAGCGATGGTTCACGATGGGACCGGTGCCGCTGAGCGTTCGTTCGATCTGGTCACCGAGCTGCTGGATCGCTGAGAGCAGGCGCCGGGTGCATCTGTCGAGCGCCCACCGCATTCTCGCTTGGCTTGTGAACGAAAAACCCCTGCACGAGGTGGACGCCGAGCGACTTGACCATCTCGTACTCTTCCTTACGCTCGACTCCTTCCGCGATCACCATCGCTCCGTGCTCATTGGCGAAGCGGACCATCGTCTCGACCAGATTCTGCTTGATGAAGTTCTGATCGATGCAGTTGATGAGTGACATATCGAGCTTGATGAAATCCGGCTCGAGATTCGCTATGGAGCCGAGACCTGCGTAGCCACTGCCGGCATCGTCGACCGCGAAGCGGTAGCCCTGGTCGCGGAATTCTTTTAGCCTGCCGCGAAACTTGGGATAATCCTTGATGGCGGTACGCTCGGTGATCTCGATCACGACGCGCGTCGGATCCTTCACATTGAGCTCCTTCACGTCGAACGACGGGTCCGCAAAATCCGCAGGGTCGACATTCATGAAGAGCAGCTCGCCGTCCTTCAACAACTTTCCCATGCCCTCGATCGCGCGCTCGCGGCAAAGGCGACTGAGATCCCAGATGAGATCCGACTGCGCCGCGATCTCGAACATCACCTCAGGACTTCGCATGCTGCGCAGATTCCCGCGCGCCAGGGCTTCGTAACCGAATACCTTCTGGTTGTCAGTGATCACGATCGGGTGGTACTCGATGTAGAGGCCGCGGTCGCGCAGGGTCTCGCGAAGATCGCTGACTTTCTTCGCCTGCTCCCGCGCCTCGAGGCTCTTCGATGCGCTGGCGGCTTCCCGAATGCCCCGATAGATCTGCCGCTCCAGCCTCAGCTTCGGGTTGTACACTACCAGTGCTCGCCCGACGAAGATGTCGAAGAGCGCGGCGATATCTTCGCCTTGGGTGCGCTCGATCTCCGACGACACTGCTTCCTTCAATCCTGCGGTGAGCTCGGTGATCTCGGCGTCGGTGGCCGCTGGAGTATCATCCTGGGGCACGTGGAAGAAAATAAAATCGTCGTCATTGGGAAACGCGACCATAAGCTTCGAGGAGGCAAGCGGACTCTTGTTCAGAAAATCACGCATCGCCTGACCGGTTGTCTCGAGCACGGTGTCGAGTTTTTCCCATCCGTAGATCTCTTCGACTTTCGAGAAGCGATCGAAGTTGAAGTAAAGAATCACCAGCTCACCACGATCTTGAACAGCTTTTCGAATGCTGTCGATCGTCGCGCCGACAGTGGGCAGGCGGGTCAGCGAATCCCGCAGGAGCTGGTGGTAATCCACGCTCAGGCTGCGGGGGTTGGCGAGAGCTGCCTGATATTTCGCTCGACCGTCGACGCCAGCTTCGAGAGCTCGAAGGGCTTCTCGACGAAATCATCCGCGCCGGTTTGAAGAGCCTGGCGTTTGTTGACCCAGTCATCCAGCGCCGTCACCATGACGACCCGGACGTTTCTTCCGAGCGTGGGGTGCTGCTTGATGTCGCGGCACACTTGCCAGCCGTCTCGCCCAGGCATCATCACGTCGAGCAGTACAAGGGACGGCTTCACTTCTTCGAATGCCCTGAGCGCTTCGTCGCCGTTGTATGCGACTGTTATCGGGTAGCCGCGTGCCTCGAGATAGTCCCGGATGATGTGCGCGTTGTCCGGATTGTCGTCCACGACGAGTATCGGCGGGTGAGCTACGTCAGCCATAAGCGATTATCAGCGATGATGTTATCACCTCTAGCGGGGCAATTCGCAAGCCAGAGTTAGGCCTGACTTGACAAACTTGCGCACGCAAAACAGCGTGCAGGGAGGAAACATTTAGCGAAGGAGCCGCCATGCAAACACGTCACGGACTGGTCCTCCTCGGAGGTCTCGTCGCGTTGCCACTTGCCACGATTGGGGCGCAGGGCCCAAGCGCACCGACGTCTCAGACCTACACCGTTAGTGGAGTTGTCCGAGACGATGCGCAGGCACCGGTGAGCAATGCGGAGCTCAAGCTCACACGCGACGGCCAATCGCCGCGACTGACGCGAACGGGCGCGGACGGACGCTTCGGATTCGAGAAAGTTCAATCCGGAGCGGTGCACGTGTCAGTGCGACGCCTGGGTTATAAGGCGACTACGAAGGATGTTTCCGTTGCCGGGCAAACAACTGCGATTCCGGTCGATTTCGCTCTCGAGACGGCCGCTACCGATGTCGAGCCCGTATATGTCGAAGGCGAAAACGACAAGATGCACGAGTTCTACGAGCGGCAGCGAACGAACAATTTTGGAAAATACTTCGACGCTGCCGAAATCCGGCAGCGCGAGCCGCGGCTGATGAGTGACCTGCTGCGCACGATTCCCGGAGCCACTATTTCTTCTGCGAATCGGGTGCAGAATCGGGTACTCCTTCGCGGGTGCAGGCCGACGATTTGGGAGAATGGAATGAAGGCGTACGGCGCGGAGCTCGATGATGTCGCGAACCCCGTCGATATCGCCGGCATGGAGGTGTATCTCTCCTGGGCGGGGCTACCACCGCAGTATCAGGATCGGGAAAACCCGGGTTGCGGTGCGATCCTCGTCTGGACCAGAGATCACTGACCGTTAGCTCAAAACTTGTCACCGAAAGATGACAAAAAAAGCCCGCGGAAAATTCCGCGGGCTTTTTCTTTCCATCAGAGCGAAGCGATTCCTACGGCAGGTTCAAATTGACACCAGCGCAAGTGGGCGCGTTCGCCGGCTTATCCCACCACACCATCGTTCCGAAGTTGTCGGTGCCACCCTGATCGGTGATCGCCGCCTGAAGATTTGTGCCGTTCTTGGTCTGCTCAGTCTGAGAATAATAGAATCGGCGCGGAACGTACGGTACGACCGCAGCAGGTCCCGGCTGAATCGTCGATGGCTGGCACGTCCGACGCCACTCGAA
>DASQPS010000369.1:0-4633 GCA_035643845.1 Gemmatimonadaceae bacterium
ACGGTAATCCTGAAGCGACGTCAGATGGTAATCCCCGAGATCGCGTCGGAGTACCGCGCCTTGATCGACGAGGCGGAAGACCGCGTCCATGCGACGGTGATTGTCGCGCGCGAGCCAGCGGAGCCCGAGCGCGACGCACTCGCGCGCCAGTTGTCGCGACTCTTTGGGAAGCGCGTCGTTCCACACATTTCCCTCAACCCGGCGATACTGGGCGGCGTGATCGTAAAAGTAGGCGACACGGTGATGGATGGCTCGGTTCGACGTCGTCTTGCGACGCTGAGGAGCAGGATGCTGGCAGGCGCGACGCGCTGAAGCCGAATTTCAGCACTACAGCTGACTTGGGCGTAGTTATTGAAGGGCCGCAGTTGGGTGCGGCCTTTTTCTTGTAACCGACTCAACCGATTTTCGAACGAGTTGCCAAAGCCAGGATGTCGATGAGACGCACACTCGCCCTCACGATGACACTGTTCATCGCCCTCGCGCCGCACCTGCGGGCGCAGGTCCTCAAGCCAGGGCTGCAGCCCGGCCTGACGCGCGCTCCCGACAGCGCCCGGAAAATCTCTCTCGATGAGGCAATCCGGATGGCGCAGCAGAACGCGCCACAGGCCATTCAGGCGGAGGGTGTCGAGAGAACGAGCCGAGCTGCGCGGACGTCAGCAATCGGCGCGATCCTGCCCAGCGCCAGTCTGAACGCCGGGCGAGTAATCCAGTTCGGGGGTGGACAGACCCGCATAAATCAAAACGGCGAACAGGTCGCGGTGACCGCGGCCCCAACGAACAGCACGGGTCTTTCATTGAACATGACCCTGTTCGACGGCGGACAGCGACTGTACGCGCTCCGGACTGCTAAGTACGACATTGCAGCCGCGGTAGCGAACGAGGTCGCGGTAAAGTACAACGTCGCCCTCCAGGTGAAGCAGCAGTACTACGCAGTGCTCGCCGCAATTGAGAGTCGCGACGCAGCAGATCTCGAGCTCGCACAGGCTCGGGAACAGTTCCGCGTTTCAGTTGCAAAGGTCCGCGCCGGCACGGCCACGAGATCGGATTCGCTGCGCGGAGTCATTCAGGTCGGCAACGCCGAGTTGGCGTTGATCACCGCGCAGAGCAACAAGGAAGCTGCTGATGCCGCGCTCACCAGGATCGTCGGTTCGTCCGTACCCGTGACCGCGGATCCAGCGTCGGTCCAGGAGAACATGGCAGCGCTCCCGGATAGCGCCCAGCTTGCGGCGCTCGCACTGCACGGGCCGGCGGTTGAGGAGGCACAGGCGAACGTCGATGCCGCTGTGGAGTCGCGAAAGGCATCGAAAGCGACTTACCTCCCTTCGCTCAGCGCCAGCTATTCGAGGAACGGGAGCGGAACCGACTCCGGTTTCGGACTGGGCAACGGTCCCTTCAATTACAACGGCCGACTGTCTTTCTCGCTGTCGTATCCCGTATTCAATAATTTCCAGCGCGAAGAGAACGTCGTGCGCGCGAAGGTGGCCGAGGTCAACGCTCAGGTCTCGCTGCGAGATGCGCAGCTAGGCGCTCAGGAATCCTTGACCCAAAACATTGGGGCTCTTCGCAGCGCATCACAACGCGTGGCAATCCAGGTGGCATCTGTCGCCGCGGCGCAGGAAGATGTCAGGGTACAGCAGCAGCGCTACAATATCGGAGCCTCGACACTGCTCGATTTGATCACGTCTCAGGCTGCGCTTGCAACGGCGGAGCAGGCACTTATTCAGGCGCGTTACGACTATAGAATCGCGCGGGCGCAGCTCGAGGCGCTCATCGGACGGGACCTGCAGTGACCGACGGTTCCGAAACTTCAAGCAAGCCAATGAACAACAAAAGAAAGTCGCTGGGCGCCGGACGAACTTCGCGTGCTGGCCTGTTTTTGCTCTCGCTATGCGGCGGCGTTGGAATCGCTGCGTGCAGTAAGTCCCCGACGACTCCGGTCACGATCGAGACGGCGCCCGTGGAGCGGAGGAGCATCGTCCTCAGCGTGCAGGCGAATGGCACCGTCGAGCCAGTGGACATCGTCGAGGTGAAGTCGAAGGCATCGGGAACCATCACCAACATGCCGGTCGACATTGGGTCGAACGTGAAAGCCGGCGATCTGCTCGTCCAAATCGATCCACGCGATGTTCAGAACCGCTACGACCAAGCCGCAGCTGACGTCAGCTCTGGCACCGTTCAGCGAGCCACCGCGCTCGCGCAGCGGAATCGGTCCGCGGATCTTTACAAGCAGAAGATCATAACTGCCCAGGAGATGGACCAGGCGAATCTCGACTTCGCCAACGCCGATGCGGCGCTTATAAAAGCGAAAACCAATCTGTCGATTGCGCGCGTGCAGCTGGAAGACGCGACGGTGCGCGCGCCGACGAACGGGACGATCATCGAGAAGCCCGTATCTGTAGGCATGGTGATCTCGTCAGCGACTTCGTCGGCGAGCGGAGGAACGACGATCCTCAAGATGGCGGATCTTTCGAAGGTGCGGATGCGTGCGTTCGTGAACGAGACAGATATCGGAAACGTCCTTGCAGGTCAGACTGCAACGGTCACTGTCGACGCGTTTCCGAACCGGAGATTCGTTGGGATAGTGCAGCAGGTGGAGCCCGAGGCGGTCGTGCAATCGAGCGTCACGATGTTTCCGGTTCTCGTGAGTCTCAACAATTTCGATGGAGCGCTCAAGCCCGGGATGAACGGCCAGGTGATAATGGAAGTCGCGCGACACGACAACGTTCTCGCGGTGCCGAGCGATGCGATTCGCAATGCGCGTGATGCTGCGACAGTAGCCCCAGTGCTCGGCGTTAACCCGGATTCACTGCGTGCCACACTCGCTGCGATGAGGGCCGGTCGAGGCGCGCGTGGGCAGGGGACAGCGTCTTCCACTCCCACCGGCACTGACACGCTGGCCCGGCGGGCCGGAAGGGCAGCAGGGGACACCAGCTTCCGGGGCAGGTTCGGCGGCGCGGCATCGAGTACCGCATCGTCCACGCGCCGTGGAGGATTTGCGAGGCAAGGTGGCGGTGCAGGTGGTGCAGCAGCGGGCGGCTTCGGCGGCGGCGGCGGTGGCGGCGGCGGCCCGATGGTGGTGTTCGTGAAAAAAGGCGAGAAGTATTCGCCGCGCATCGTCCGAGTTGGGATAAGCGACTTCGACTACACCGAGATTGTTAGCGGCGTGACGGAGGGAGAGCAGGTCGCTCTCCTCGCAGCGGCGGTTCTCGAGGCCCAGCGCGAAGCCCTTCAGTCGCGCGTAAGAGCGGGAACTGGCGGCGGCTTGCAGCAGCAAACCACGCCAGCGCCAGGCGCTGGAGGCGGCGGAGGCGGAAGGGGTGGTGGCGGAGGTGGCCGCGGTGGCGGTTGATCGCGCGGCTTCAATCAAGGAGATGGCGTAATGCTTCTGGGCGAGACGATTGGAGTGGCGCTTGGCGCACTCAGAGCGAACAAACTGCGCTCCTTCCTGACGATGCTCGGCGTCGTCATTGGCGTCGGCGCGGTGATAGCTGTCGTCGCGCTCGGTCGCGGAGCGCAGCAATCGGTTAACGCGCGAATCGCCGCGCTTGGAACGACACTACTCACCGTTTTGCCCGGCCAGATCTATGCTCCCGGCGGCGTCTCTTCGGGAAACGATCGTGCTCCCATGAAAGTCGCGGACGCGCTCGCGCTCGATTCAGCGGGACCACCGATCTCGGCGGTGGAACCAGAGATGCAAAAGCAGCTGCAGGTGCAGTATCTCAATACGAATACGAACACTTCGGTCCTCGGGACCACCCCGAATTATTTGGAAGTTCGGAAGTACTCCATGCAGTACGGGAAAATGTTCACCGAGGGCGACGACAGGGCGAGCAAACGCGTGGCGGTTCTCGGTGCGGCGATTCCCGACAATCTTGGCGTTCCGGCGGAAAGTCTCCTCGGCCAGAACGTTCGCATCGGCGGGTTTCTCTTCGAGGTCATCGGCATAATGGCCAGCAAGGGCAACGCCGGTGGATTCGGAAATCCGGACGATCAGGTTCTCGTCCCATTGACGACGGCCCAATTTCGCCTGTTCGGAAGCGACCGACTGCGACAGATCGGTGTACTTGCCGCCACTGAGGCGGAGCTTCCGAACGCGATGGCCGAGATCGAGCGGGTTCTGCGGCGAGAGCATCGCCTGCGCGTGGGTATCCCCGACGACTTTCAAATTCGGAATCAGGCCGACTTCCTGAATACACTTGGCGAAACGACGCAGGTGTTCACTTTCCTGCTGTCGGGAATTGCGGCAGTGAGTCTACTCGTGGGCGGCATAGGCATCATGAACATCATGCTCGTCTCGGTGACCGAGAGGACGCGCGAGATCGGCGTGAGAAAGGCGTTGGGCGCGACACCGAAGAACATTCTCCTTCAGTTCCTGATCGAAGCAGTTGTGCTTTGTCTCCTTGGTGGTGTGGGCGGGATCGTCTTCGGATGGCTCGGAGCCGTGGCCCTGGCAAAGTTTGGAAACTTCAACACGTCGGTCGCGCCATCGTCCATCCTGCTTGCGTTCTTCTTCTCGGGATTCGTGGGAATCCTGTTCGGAGTGTGGCCCGCGAGAAGAGCGGCGAACCTCGATCCAATTCAGTCGCTGCGCTACGAGTAGCCCTCAGCGCTTCCGGGCGTCGAATAGAACGCT
>DASQPS010000370.1:0-6408 GCA_035643845.1 Gemmatimonadaceae bacterium
GGCGGCTCTGCGCTCGAGCTCGGTTGCGGAGTTGGCCTGAGCACTCTCGCTGCGACCAAGGCCGGGTTCGACGTTCTTGCCACCGATTACTACGAGGACGCGCTCGACGTTACGACAGCGAATGTGTTCCGCAATCTGGGAACGTGCGCACGGACGCGTCTTGTCGACTGGCGGCATTTGCCCGACGACCTTGGCAAGTTCGATTTGGTATTCGCGTCCGATGTTCTTTACGAGAAGGAATACGCGAAGCTGTTGCCTGTTATATTGGACCGTCTACTTGCCCCCGGTGGAATCGGACTCATAGCCGATCCCGGTCGCGTGGCAGCGCCGGTTTTCGTAGAGGAGTGCGGGACACACGGCCTGACCATCCGACGCAAAGAAACGCGGCCCTTCGAGGCCGGAGAAATAAGACAGACGATCGATATCTACGAGATCGAAAGAGCCTGAGGTTATCGGGTACCTGGTACCTGGTACCGCCTATTAGATCGCTCGCTGAGGCATCGGCTCCCGCCTACATCAGCCGGTATTTCGGCCCGCTCCCACCCTCTCGGGGCGTCCAACGCGGGCCAATCACATCCGTCGCCTTGCAATCGACGCAATTCGCGGGACTCACTACGAGACGGTCGCCGTCGCGCTCGTAGACGCCGGCGGGGCACATGTGCGTGTACAGATCCGCTACTTCCGGCGTGATGTCCGCACCTACGATCAAATGCGAAGGGATGTCGTCGCGCGTCGCGTTGCCGGACTTGAATACCGCATCGAGCTTGCTGAAGGTGAGCTTGCCGTCGGGGACGAACGCTTCCGACGGCGCAACGGTGCGCGGCACTTCTGAATCGAGATGAGAATGAATCATTCCGCCGGGCAAAGCTCCGGCCGTCACCGTCATCAATCCAGCTTTGATTCCCGCCACGTAGAAGTTGGTCTCCTGGAACGCCAGGCGCATGTTGCGACGACGGCGCAGATCACTCGCGATAAAGCTTCCGTCGACCATCGTGTCGTATTCCTTGAGTGACTGCGCGGAAGTGTCCTTGCGCTTCAGTGCATCGAAAGCTGCGCGAGCCGCGAACATTCCGGATTGCATTGCGTAATGAATTCCCTTGAGCGACGCGACCTCCACGTAGCCCGCTGCGTCGCCGACAATCATCAGTCCGTCGCCGTGACGACGTGTCGGCAGCGCGTAATATCCCCCTTCCGGAATCGTCTTCGCTCCCCACTCGACCATCTCCCCGCTCTCGAGCAAATCGCGAAAGAGTGGATGCAGCTTCATGCGCTGCAGCATCTCGTGCACGTCGTCCGAAGTGCGTTTGTAGTCGAGCCCAACAACGAGTCCCACCGCGACGAGATTCCTCGTGAGCGGGTACATGAAACTGCCGCCGAAAGCGTCGTTCGGCACGGGCCAGCCGAGCGTATGTACGATCGAGTCGAGCGGCTTCAACGTTTCCCAGATTTCCTTCACGCCAAGCGCGAAGATCTGCGGATTTGGCGAATCGATCTTCTGCCACTCGAGATATGCTTGCGACAGAGTGCCGCGCGTCCCCTCGGCCAGAACGGTGATCTGGGCGGTGATGTCGGTCGGGGGCGCATAACCGCTCGAGGGCGCACCATTCCGGGCCAGCCCGCTTGGAGTTGTTCTAACTCCCGTGACTCGATTCCCGCTCGTGAAGAGCGACGCCGCCGGAAATCCCGTGAAGATGTTGACGCCGAGCCCTTCAGCTTTTTCGCCGAGCCAGCGGACGATCTCGCAGATCGACGCGATGTGGTTGCCATGGTTGCGCATCGTCGGCGGCGTCGGGATTCTGACCGCGCGGCTTTCGGTGAGGAAATAGACCTTCTCGCCGCCGACCGGAGCGCGGAACGGAAAATCCTTGTCGGTGAGCTCAGGAAACAATGCGCGTATCGCAATCGGATTGACGACGGCTCCGGATAACGAGCTCTCACCGAGCGCGCCTGCTTTCTCGAGCACTCCGATCTGGATATCGCCAAGGCTTCCGCCCGCTTGAGCGTCGGCCTTCACGAGTCGCGCGAGCTCGATTGCGCCGGCAAGACCGGCGGGTCCGCCGCCTACGAACAGGACATCCATCGGAACCGCTTCCGCGTCAGCCGGCTCGCTGAGGATCAGTCGATCCAGCGGAAGCGGCGCTTGATGGAGGCTTGGCAGTACGGTTCCGGCGCGGTCCGGCATCAGTGGTGTTTCTTCGCCTCGCGAACCGCCTCAGTAAGAGCCGGAATTACTTCGAAGACGTCGCCGACTATACCGTAATCCGCGACTTTGAAGATTGGTGCTTCCTTATCCTTGTTCACAGCGACGATCGTCTTCGAGGTCCTCATACCGGCGAGGTGCTGCACGGCGCCGGAAATTCCAACGGCGATGTAAAGCTCCGGACTGACGAGACGCCCCGTCTGGCCGATCTGATCGCTGTGCGGTCGCCAGCCATCGTCGGTGACGGCTCGGGTCGCACCAACCGCGGCGTTCCCGAACGCAGCTGCGAGATCTTCGACGAGCTTGAAGTTCTCCTTGGCCTTGAGTCCGCGTCCACCGGCGACGACGACAGGTGCTTCGGCGAGATCGAGCTTTCCACCGCCACCCTGACGGGTCTCGATTACTTTGACGCGCGCGGTTTCAGGATCAATTGCGGGCTTCACGTTCTCTACGCGGCCGCTTTTTGGATTCTGTGCGGGCGCGATGACGCTTGGACGTATGGCTATGATCGCCGGAACGCCCGACATCTCGAGCGTCGCGATGACTTTCCCAATGTTCATCGGATGCCGGACGACGAGAGCGTCGCCCTCCAGCTCGAACGAGATCACGTCGGTAGCAAGACTGACTCCGATCCGCGCTGCTACACGAGGAGCAAGGTCGCGACCTTGCGCGGTCGTGCTGAAGACGGCCGCGCGATAGCCACCCGCTTTTATGCGGTCGGCGGCGGTCGCGGCAGCAACCTCCGGACTGTAGTTCGCGAGTGCAGGATGTTCGACGACGGCAACGACATCGGCGCCAAACTGGCCCAGCTGGGCGGCTTTTCCCGCGATTCCCGGCGGGCCGAGTATCAGTGCATGGACTTCTCCGCCTCCCGACTTGTCCGCCAACATTCGGGCAGCTGTAACCGCTTCCAGGCCGACTTTTCTGATCTCGACTCCCCGAGATTCGGCGAATGCAAAAACGTTGGCCATCAGAGGACCTTCGCTTCTGTTTGAAGGAGCTTGATCAACTCGGGGACAGCCGCGGCTCCTTCGCCGACGATCTTGCCGGCTTTCCGGTCTGGAGGCAGCTCGAGTCTCCGCACCTTGACCTGTGACGCCGGGATCTGCGCCGCCTTGACCTCGAGCGGTTTCTTTTTCGCCGCCATGATTCCCTTGAGCGAGGGAAGCCGCGCGCTGTTGAGACCTTCGTCGATCGTGAGCACTGCCGGAAGCGGAAACTCGACGATTTCCTGTGCGCCCTCGAGCTCGCGTTTCACTTTTCCCTTTGCGCCCGAGATGTCGAGCGAAGAAATCGCAGTGACACACGGAAGTCCGAGCAGCTCCGCGGCCATTGGACCGACAACCCCATTCGACGAGTCGGGGGACATTTTCCCGAACAGAATGAGGTCGTAACCGCCGGACTTGAGCTCTTCACTTAGCGCTTTGGCAATCGCGAACCCGTCGAACGGGAGCCTGTCGGCTTTGAGGTGCACGCCTTTGTCGGCGCCCATGCTCAGGGCTTTCCTGATCGTCTCCTGCACGACGTCAGGGCCGAGCGAGATGACGGTGACTTCGCTTCCAGCGTTCTTGTCCTTGAGCTGCAAAGCGGCTTCGACCGCCCACGCATCGAAGTCGTTGATATCGAACTTGAGTCCAGATTCGTCGAGCGACGCGCTATCGGCACCGATCCGGAATCGGACATCCATGTCAGGAACCCGCTTGACGCACACGGCAATCTTCACCGCGAAATCTCCATGTGAATGATTTCACATAAAGATACACCAGCCAAAGAAACGAGCCCGGACGATTACTCGAACGCGCTCAAGCCCGTCACTGCCTGACCAAGAATCAACGTGTGGATGTCGTGCGTCCCCTCGTAGGTGTAGACGCTCTCGAGATTCGCCATGTGGCGCATCGACGAATATTCGGCCAGGATGCCGTTCGCGCCCAGAAGACGGCGCGCCTCGCGCGCGATATTCGTGGCGACGCTGACGTTGTTGCGTTTGGCGAGAGACACCTGGTGCGGCGTGAATGTGCCTTGATCCTTGAGCCGCCCGAGGTGCAGCGCGAGCAGCTGTCCTTTCACCAGCTCCGTCAGCATCTCGGCAAGTCGCTGCTGCTGGAGTTGAAATCCGGCGATCGGCTTTCCGAACATCACTCTGTTGCCCGCGTAGGCGAGAGCTTCCTCGTAGCAGGCTTGGGCGGCGCCAATCGCACCCCAGGCAATTCCATATCGCGCCTGCGTCAGACACATCAGAGGACTTTTGATTCCGCCGCTCTTCGGCAGGAGCGCGGTCGCGGGCACTCGAACATCCTGAAGGACGAGCTCACTCGTGTCCGAAGCGCGAAGAGAGAGTTTTCCTTTCTGGTCTCGCGCGGTAAAGCCGGGCGCGTTCGTCGGGACCACGAACCCGCGTATCGATCTGTCGCTCTGGTCCTCGCCGGTCTTGGCCCAGACGATCGCGACCTGCGCGGTCGAGCCGTTGGTTATCCACATCTTTGCCCCGTTGATCACCCAGCTTCCGTCTTTCTGCTCTCGCGCCCTCGTGATCATTCCCGACGGGTTCGACCCATAATCGGGCTCCGTCAAACCGAAGCATCCGATTATTTCACCGCTCGCCATTTTCGGCAGGTAGTTCTGTTTCTGATCTTCGCTGCCGAATGCGTAGATCGGGTACATCACGAGAGCGCCCTGCACTGAAGCAAACGAGCGCACCCCGGAGTCGCCGCGCTCGAGCTCCTGCATTATCAATCCGTAGGCGACGTTGTTCAGTCCGGCGCAGCCGTACTGCTCGGGCAGATTGGCACCGAACATTCCGAGCTCCGCCATCTTCGGAATTATTTCCTTCGGAAACCTTCCTTCGATGTAGCAGTCGCCGATGACGGGAAGGACGCTCTCATCGACAAATGCGTGAATCGTGTCGCGAACCGCGCGCTCCTCTTCGGAGAGCGCGGAATCAATGTTGTAGAAATCGGTTGGCATTGACGAAACTTAGCTCAAAATCGCCGCCGGCTGGTCATTGCTAGGCTACGGCGCGGCAAGCGAGCGGAGTGATGCCAACAGCTCTTGCCTTCGCTCTGAAGCTCGGCCCGTGATCGACGACAAAACCCTGCTCGTCCTGCCACTGGTGCACCATCTCGTGCAGCAAAGTGTGCAGCGCTTCAGGCCACCCGTCCCGTCTGATATGTCGTCTACTCAATACGATCTCCGGCTCGCAGCCGTCGCTCGCCGGGCTGTAGTGGCCGAGGCGGCTCTTCATGCGACGAGAAATGCGGATGGGAACTTCGCGGAGCGCGCCTCCGAACCGGTCTCTGTTGTACTCGACATGCCATCGAGAGAGTTCGCGAATCAGTGAAAGGTCGGCGGGGTGGGTGCGCTCGGGTTTGCGCTTTCGCCGGGGCGGGTCGGCCGATCCTGCGACGGGGAACTGGAGGATGGTTCTGCGAGCTTCCCTTCTCGCGACACGGTTTCGTCCGTGGACGAAAGTGATGATTGCCTTCCAGACTTCTTCGTCGGCGTCGAGAAAGCTGTTGTGGATGCGGAGCTCGCCCCCGCTGTAGCTCACTACGACTGTGCGATTCGTCGTCAGTCGCACTCTATACTGCGCGCCCAGCCCCAATCGTTGCAATCGCGCGCGAAGCTCCTCTGCGTTGCGGGGCGGTGGCTCGCTCAGCTCGAGCGCGAGCTGCTCGCGGTCAGTCAGGCGCCACATACTCCGACCTGTTGAAGCACTTGTGCGGCCCACCAACGAAGGTGCGCTCCTCCCTGGACCACACGTGGGTCGTCACCTCGATCGTTTTGACGCCGATGTCGATCACGTTCACCGACGACGGCCTGCCGCCGCGCGACCGGTTGGACACCGTACCGGCCGTCGAGATCACCGTTCCTTTTCTCGTGTGCTCGATGTAGTGCACCGATTCCTGATGATCGTGACCACAACACACTAAATCGACGCCCATCTCGGCGAAAGCCCCAAGTATCTTGTGGGTGTTCTTCAGCCCGTGCCTCTGGGAAAGCTCACCCTGAACGGGGTTGTGGTGCATCACTATCACCCGCGCGTCGCGCGGAGGAGATTTCGAAAAGAGCTCGGCCGCTTTGTCCAGCTGGTGTTTTCGGATGTCACCGATAATGGAGATGTCGCGCAAGTTCCAGGTAAGCGTGCGGCTGGTGACGCCGTGGGCCGTGTTGATCCCGACGAACGTTGCACCCGGTACGTGCATCATCGG
>DASQPS010000371.1:0-10088 GCA_035643845.1 Gemmatimonadaceae bacterium
ATTCAAGCATTGACCGCCGCGTTGCGCGGAGATGCGAGCGCGGAAGTGAGAGCGACTTCAGCATGGGCACTCGGCAGTGTTGGGGACCGATCCGCGAGTGATGCGCTCGCTGCGGCGCTCTCGGACGCGAGTCCGGAAGTGCGCAAACGCGCCGAATGGGCGCTCGGCAATGCCGATCTCAAACAGGCGCCGCCCGCGCTGATCGCGCTGCTCAGGGACAAGGATTCCAACGTGCGCGAGCTCGCCGCATGGTCGCTTTATCAGATCGAGGACCCTGCCGCGATTCCGGCGCTGGAATCCGCGCTGCATGGCGAGACGAACAAGGGCGTTCAGTTCGCATACATCAAGGCGCTCGCGGCGATGGGAGAACAATCCGTCGACGCGCTCAAGAGTCTTCTCGAGTCAACCGATCCGGAAGTGAAGTCAGTCGCGGTCCGCGCGCTGGCAGGAGGAAACGCGAGCGGTCCATGGCCCTGGCCGTGGCCCGAGCCGCGCCCGTACCCGTAAGAAACGGGAGGGCGCCCCAGACGGCGCCCTCTCTTTTGCACCGTAGTGCTGATTTTTCAACCTACCCGCAACCAGGCGGGCAACATGAACGGAGTAAGAATGCAGCGTGCTCTTGGAATGCTCATAGCAACATTTGCGATCTCATCGCTGAGTGGAGTTTCCGCCGTCGCTCGAAGCGGCACATCGGCCGAGAGAAATACGGTCGATCAGTACGACCAGCGGGGTGCGCCCATAGATATCGCGGCGTTACTCGTCGCCGCTCGCGGCGCACCGCCCATCATTTGCTCGCTCGCATCACGCGCGATCCAGGGCTACGGATGGAATCGGACGGACGCGCCAGCGACGCCACTCGGATCCTTTGCTTCATCCACGAGCGACGATTTCGACCGGCAGGAGGCGCTCGCTGATGCTGACGTTCAGCGTCTGCTCGCCGGACTTGCCTCGGACGACGCCTGCGTTCGCGAGATGTCCGTTCGCCTCATCGGCACGCAGAAAGCCGAGCGCGTCGGTGGCGAATTGGTGACCCGGCTTGCGTCGCCCGACATCGGGATGAGGACCGTCGCAGCTCTCGGCCTCGGACTCGTTGAAGCGCAGACCGCAGTTGACCCGCTCATTCGCTCTCTTCGGGATGCCGCTCCAGATGTTCGGGCCAACTCCGCGTGGGCGCTTGGACGTTTGGAGGCGGGACGCGCGCTCTCGCCGCTTGTCGCACTCTTTGGAGACAACACCGAGAATGTCCGCTTGGCCGCGGTGAGCGCCGTGGGTCGTTTGGATTCGACGATGGCAGTCCCCGCTCTGATTCGAGTACTCCGTCAGGACGATTCGCCGCGCGTCAGACGCGTCGCAGCGTGGGCGCTCGGATCACTCGAAGCCCGCGACGGCATCGACGCCCTCGGCAACGCGCTCGCGCACGATGCTGATCCGGGCGTGCGCGAGATGTCTGCGTGGGCGCTCGGTAGCATGGACGACCGGCGCGCTGTTCCCGCGCTCGCGGCCGCTTTGCGACAGGATAGCGAGGATCGCGTTCGCGAAACGGCCGTCTGGGCAATTGGGCAGCTCGACGATCGCTCGTCGATCGACATCCTCGGCGCTGCGACATCCGATCGGAGTCCGCGCGTCCGCGGTACGGCTGCGTGGGCAATCGGACAACTCGAGGACGAAGGTGCAAAGGCGCCACCGGGTCTCTTACATCTCCTCAGCGATCCTGATCCCGATACTCGACTCAAAGCAGCCTGGGCGCTCGGCCAGCTGGGCGACCCAACCGCGCTGCCGTCCCTCCGTAACGCGCTCAACGACGAGAAAAACGATCACGTTCGCCGAGCGCTTATTCGTGGGCTGATGAAATCGGGCGAGCGCTCCGAGGCGACGATGACGCAGCTCCTGACATCCAGCGATCCACGCGTCCGCGAGGCAGCGGTGCGCGGACTGGCTGGGAGAAATGCGTTCGACCCATGGCCCTGGCCGTGGCCGCGCCCACGTCCATTTCCGTGAGATCGCTTATGTGGGTTTCCAATTTGTTTCTCACGCTGATGCTCGGAATGCCTAACGGGGGCGGTTCATACAGACCGCCTCCCGCTTCGCGCTTCCCGGCTCCTGGCTTCAACCCGGCCGCCGAAATCGGCTCCGCGAAACGATGCGCAGCTGCTGCGCGTGCGATCCGCGAATGGGGCTGGGGCGACCCTGCTGAAAGCGGCTCGAGTTCGGTGACTTCGATCGTAGCGGCGGTGAATTATGAGCTTCGACTGAATTCCGGACGACTGCCTTCGCAGGATGTCCAGCGGCTTAGGATGGCGGCCTCGTCCACTGACCCCTGCGTCCGAGAGGTTTCGGCAGCAATCCTCGAAATTCAGAGCGAAGAAAAGGTTGCTCGCGGGCGCTCGACGCGTCTCGTGAAATCCGTGACTCCGCAATCGGAGAAACAGTCTTCTCCGGGTGAGGATAGCACTTCGTAACAGACACTGGCGCCGCGTGGCTCCGCGCGCGTGGAACGAGCTTCCACTCCTTCAGCCCGCGAAGATCGCGGGATGCGTCGCCATTGCGGTTGTGAACATTCTGTGGCGCGGTCACGGAGCTTTCTGGCTACTGCCTGGATACGCGCGATTCTTTGTAGTTTTTGTCGCTTCATATCTTCTGGTAACGGTTGCGGAATTCCTGTGGCTGATGCTCACCGTTCCCCAACCGGTCGATCTCGGCTTTCATGAAGCGACGCCGGTTCCTCCTGCTCCCGAGACGGACCCGCTAGTCGAGCAGCTCAGTGAGCTCCCTCGCTCGGCGCTCAAAGAGGAAACGCTCCATCTCGCTGAAGAAATGCGAACTTTCGAGGCCGGCAGCGATGGGGCGTATGTGAGTACTCTGCTCAGGCCGCGCACGCTTTCGAACCTGTCAGACGAGGAGCGCGACAAGGAGCTCGATCGCAACAGCACGGAGCTGATCGAGAGTCATCTCGCAACCTGGCGCACGTATCGTGAGAAATTCTACCGCCCCGCGCGCGCTTTTCGCGACGAGCTTCGGAAGAGGCTCGGCATCAGGAACACCCGCCGTGAGCCAAAAATTCCCGCGCTCGATCAGGCTGCCCTCACCGGCGCGCAGCCGATAACGGAAGCGGCCGACCATCTCACTGAGCTCGCGAACCGCTTGCGCTGACGAAGCGGGCAAACTCCTCAGCGAAGCAAGCTGACCGCGCGATTACAGGCGCTCGCTGCTCGCCTTGCCGGATTTGTAGTTCACCGCCTACGAATCCCTTCTTTTTCTTGGGTGGCGCGGGGCGAATGCCCAATTTAAAAAAAACTTGACAACTTGAAGCCCGAGCCCTAATAGAGTGTGTCCTCCGAGCCGCTTCTTCTCCAGCCGCTCGGTTTGGGCTGCGTGTGTGCGACCCTGAAAGCTCACCCACTTTCTCTCAGCTCACCACTTTGCAAACGGAGGCTCGGACGCAACTGCTTCGTTATTTCGCGCTTCTGTTGTGTAGCTCATTGCTGTTCATCTCGCCCAAATCCGCCGCCGCTCAACCCGACGCGGCGAGCCGCGCCGGCACTCCCGATCAGACCTACCTGATCATCCGCAGCGACGATGGGGGAATGAGTCACAGCGTGAACATGGCTCTGGAGAAGCTCATTGACACCGGGCTCCCGGTCTCCGTGTCGGTGATGTTTCCGACTCCGTGGTATCTCGAGACGGTGGACTTGCTCAAGCGACATCCGGACGTCGCGGTCGGAATCCACCTGACGCTGAACTCGGAGTGGAAGAACTGCCGATGGGGACCGGTCGCCGGAAGCGCCGCAGTCCCGAGCCTCGTGGACGCGAACGGATATTTCTTTCCTTCGGCCGAGGCGCTCCACCAGAACCATCCGGATCTGGGGCAGGTCGAGACGGAGCTTCGCGCGCAAATCAATCGCGCTCTCCATTCAGGTCTCAAGATCGATTACGTCGACTACCACATGGGAACGGTTTTCGACGATCCGCAATTTCTCGCCATCGCTGAGAAGCTCGCCAGGGAGTACGGCCTGGGGATGATGGGCTACTTCGGCGACACCCGGGAAAACCCGCAATACGATGCGGCTCCGAGCGCCAAGACAGACAGCGTGATTGCCTTCGTCGATCGCCTGCATCCCGGCTACAACGTACTCGTAACGCACGTTGGGATAGACAACGCGGAGCTGGGCGCGTTGGTAGACATGAACACCAGCGGACCCCTTGCGGACATGAGCAGGAATCGACAAGGGGAGCTGGATGCAGTAACATCACCGCGTTTTAGAGCGGCCGTCGCTGGCCGCAAGCTTCACCTCATCACGTATCGGCAGCTGATTGCAATGCAGGGCCTGTCGGCCATGCGAAGACCCCGCGGTTAACACGTACGTGGACTACTGGAGGATCGAGATGAAAAAGATGTTGCTTGGTTTGTTCGCACTGTTTTTCGCCGGAACGGCATCGGCCCAGCAAGCGCAGGTCACCGGAACCGTAACCTCCCAGGGCGGCGCGCCGCTCCAGGGCGTCACCGTTCGGGTCGACGGCACCGACATTCGCACGCAGACGGATGCAAGCGGGAAGTATCGGATCACCGCTCCGTCTGACGCGACTCTCGACTTCGCTCGCGTCGGCCAGAAGCCAGTTCAGATGACGGTCTCCGGTCGCAGTACCATCGACGTAACGATGGCTGCGATCTCGTACCTCGAGCAGGTGGTCGTCACCGCCTACACCGAACAGCGCCGAGCGGATATCACCGGCGCGGTGGCCAGCGTCGACGTCGACGCGGCGAAGAAGGAGAGCGCGGCTAGCGTGCTCAAGGCGATGGACGCTACGGTTCCGGGTGTAACGCTCCAGACGAGCGGTTCACCGGGATCCCGAAGCACCATTAGAGTGCGAGGCATCAGCTCCTTCCAGAACAACGATCCCCTTTACATCGTCGACGGCACCCCGGTTCAGGACTCCTACGTCAACTTCCTGAATCCAGAAGACATCGCGTCGATTCAGGTTCTGAAGGATGCGTCGGCGGCGTCGATCTACGGATCGCGGGCGAGCAACGGCGTCATCGTGATCGAGACGATAAAGGGCAACAACAGCGGAGCGCCGAGAGCAACGCTACGCGCCAGAACTGGCGTTGCCAGCCCGGTGCAGGGATACGATAACATTCTGCTCACCAATTCCCTCGACTACTTCGCGGTCCAGAAGCAGCGTTATCTCAACGCAGGCCAGGCGGTCCCGGCAACGCTCATTGGCATCTATGGAGATCCCAACAATCCGTCGGTACCCGCCTACACCTTCGTGACTCCAGGCGCGGTTCTTACGAAGGACGCCTTCGGACGCCCATTGACCGTGGATGCCTCCAAGTATTCCTACCCGAACAATCTGATTGAACCGGGCAGCGCTGGCACCGACTGGTGGAAAGCCGTTTGGGGCTCTGCGCCGATTCAGGACTACAACCTCGATGTGAGAGGCGGCGGCGACGCGAACGCTTATGCCGTTTCGTTCAATTATTTCGACCAGAAGGGAACTTCCAAGTACACCGACTTCAAGCGTGGAAACGTTCGCGTGAATACGTCGTTCAACCGGTCGAAGCTGAACTTCGGCGAGAACATCGCGCTGTCGATCGATCGTCACTACGGCGGCGTTCCGGATGATCCAAGCACAGGCTCGGAAAACGGAATTCTCGGCAAAGACATTCTCCTACAGCCCGTCGTCTCCATCTACGACATCAAAGGCAACTTTGCAGGCGCCAAGGGCGTGCCGGCCGTCAACAGCAGCAATCCGCTCAAGAATGCCTTCGATGCGAAGGACAACATCACCAAAGACGACCAGGTCTTTGGAAATATGTTCGCCGGTTACAATTTCACTCAGGCGGCGACTGTTTTGAGCAGACTTGGCTTCGATGTCCGCCAGAATGCTTTTAACGGCTTTTTCAACAGCACCCCGCAGAACAACGAGGCGTCTTTCTCTAACTCGATTTCCGAGTTCAACTATCAGCAGCTGGATTGGACCTGGACCAACACCGCGAGGTACCTGAAGACAATCTCGAGAGGCAGCTTCGACCTGCTGGTCGGTCAGGAAGCGAACGCTGGCAGCAGCCGCTTCTTGTCGGGCTCAATAAGCAACCTGCTGAATAGCGATATCGCGTCCAGGTATATCCAGGACGCTCTCGCGGATCCAAACACGAAGAACGTCGGGAGCTCTGGCGCTCAGCACGCGTTGCTATCGTTCTTCGGAAAGGCAGGCCTCAATTACGCCGACAAGTACGTTGCGAGCTTTACGCTCAGAAAAGACGGCTCTTCCAACCTTGCTCCCGGTCACCAGTGGGGAACGTTCCCAGCCGTGGGCTTCGGTTGGCGCATCAGCAACGAGCCGTTTCTCGCCAACAACCGAATCTTTTCGGACGTCATGCTCCGATATGGCTGGGGCATCACGGGTAATCAGGACATTCCTTCGGGCCGGATTGTGTCGACATTTGGCGGCAATCGCGGCGACACCTTCTACGACATCAGTGGCTCGAACACGAGCATCGTTCCGGGCTTCCGCCAGACGTCTCTGGGCAACCCGAACCTGAAATGGGAAGAGAACAAGTCGACCAACGTCGGGACGGATCTGTCGCTGTTCGAGGGCGCGCTGAACGTCGTCCTGGATGTGTACCGCCGCACCACTGACAATCTTCTGTTCAATCCGGCGACTCCTGCCACCGCCGGTATCGCAGCTCCGCCGATCGTCAACATCGGCAAGATGCGGAACACCGGGTTCGATTTCTCGCTCGGCCATACCGGCTCGTGGTGGAACGCGACCTTCAACGGCAGCCACTACAAGAACACCATCCTTTCGATCGACGGTGTGCAGACGTTCTTCTTCGGCCCGGGATCAACTCGGCTCGGGAACAACATTACGATTAACGAGGTCGGTCACCCGATCGGCTCGTTCTACGGCTACGTTGCCGACGGCTACTTCCAGAATGCCGCCGACATCGCTGCTCATGCCACGCAGGACGGCGCGGCCCCGGGTCGCATCAAGTTCCGCGACATCAACGGCGACGGCGTTATCAATGCCAACGACCGCACGATCATCGGCAGTCCGCACCCCAGCTTCACGGCCGGCCTCGATCTCGGCGCGCACCACGGCAACTGGGATGCAAGTGCAACGATATTCGGAACGTACGGCAACAAAATCTTCGAGAACCAGATGGACTTCTATGTCTTCCAGGACTTCTCGTCGAACGTGAGGAAGGATCTGCTCGCCAACTCCTGGACGCCGCAGAATCCGAACGCGAAGTATCCGATACTGGATATCAACGACACGTTTAGCGATAAACCGAGCAGCTACTACGTGAAAGACGGCTCCTACACCAGGCTGCGCAGTCTCCAGGTGGGCTACACGCTACCGGGAAGTGCGCGGTATCTGCCGGGTGCGAGAGTCTATCTCCAGGGTGAAAACCTCTTCACGAAGACGAATTACGATGGACTGGATCCGGCCCTGCCTCCCGCGAACGCCACTGGAGCTGCGGGCGACATCCGGGATCAGTTCATGGGCGTTGATCAGGGTGCCTACCCGACCAACAGAATTTTCAGCATCGGCATAGTCACCTCATTCTGAAATCAATCAGCCTTCTCAAAGGAAAAGAGACGATGAAAACAGTATCGAAACACGCTCTGCTCCGCGGCACGGGACTGGTGATTCTTGCGACAGCGGTGCTGTATGGTTGCAAGGATTTCCTCAGCAACGCGGCGGAGCCACAAGGGACATTGAATCAACAGACACTCGCGAATCGCGCGGGCGTTGAAGGAAGCCTGATCGCCGCGTATCGAGCGCTTGACTGCACTAACTCGATACCCGCCCCTGGCGGGTGGGGCTGCGCGGCGAGCAACTGGGTCTTTGGTGACGTCGTGGGCGACGACACCTACAAGGGCTCTGACCACCTCGACCAGTCGCCGATCAATGATCTCGAGGACTACCACTGGGCAGGTGGCGGCGCCGGCCTCTACCTGGAAGACAAATGGAATCAGGTGTACGAAGGGGTCGTGCGCGCGAACTCGACGCTGCGACTCCTCAAGCAGGTTGAGGCTTCGAGCCCCAGCGAGTTTTCCGTTGCAGATGCAAACAGCATTGCGGGCGAGGCGATCTTCCTCCGCGCGCACTACATGTTTGAGGGCTGGCGGATGTGGGGCAACATTCCTTACTACCGCGAAGACGAGACTGATTTCCGCAAGCCAAACGAGGACAGCAGCGCGGTTGCTGCGGATCTCCTCAAGGACCTCGACTCGGCGATGAAGCTCCTTCCGACCACGCCGCGTAACGGTCAAAAGGGTCGCGCCACGAAGTGGACGGCGGAGGCCTACAAGGGTCGCGTTCAACTCTACAACCACGATTTCCCGGGCGCCGTCACGACGTTCAAGGACATTGTCGCGAACGGACCCTACGCCCTCGAGGCCAGCTTCGCCGATGTATGGACCGCATTTTTTGCCAAGGAGAACGGCAAGGAAACCATCTTTGCTTATCAAGCTTCGGCGAATGACGGCGAGCCAAACGCAGAAAATGCTAACGAAGGCGAGCGGCTCAATTTCCCTTATTCCCCGAGTCACTTCGCTTGCTGCGGTTTCAACGATCCAACGCAGAACCTTGTGAATTTCTTCAGGGTCGACAACAACGGCTTGCCCTTGGCGGTGTCCACTAGTTCTGACGTGTGGAACGCGTCGGACGCCGAGTTCGTGTCAGGTAGCGCGACGCCCGTTGATCCGCGGCTGGACTGGACCGTCGGGCGCGACGGAGTGCCATACAAGGATTGGGGACTCGAGCATGACAGTTGGTCGAGAGACCCCGAAAACGCTGGGCTCTACAGCCCCAAGAAGAACATCCATGAGAAGGCCAGTGGCGCCGAGACAACCGTCGGCTGGCAGCCACAACAACAGAGCTCGATGAACATTCACCTTTATCGGTACGCCGACCTTCTCCTGGGACTGGCAGAGGCCGAGGTCGAAACCGGCGATTTAGGTGGCGCGCTGGCCCTCGTTAATCAGGTCAGGGCACGCGCTGCTGTAGCGGCGCAAGGTTGTGGCGCTGCTGCCAGCAATGACGTCGCCGCGAAGTACCCGCAATGCGCCGGAGACACGCGGATGGCGGTTCCAATCAACGACCCTTCGATCACCTGGGCGAGGTACGATGTCAGGCCCTACCCATCGTTCCCCGATGCCAATTACGCGCGTACGGCGGTCCGTGCCGAGCGGAGACTGGAGCTGGCGTTGGAAGGCCAGCGCTTCTTCGATCTGAGACGCTATGGTATGACGGTGGCGGAGCAAGCGATCAACGTTGACTACCTTCCGAAGGAGAGCGTAAGGCGTGCGTACCTGACGGCCGCGCTCCCGGGTGTTGCGGACAAGCATCGCTGGTTCGCGATTCCGCCTCTCCAGATTGATCTGAGCAAAGTCAACGGACAGCCGACCCTCAAGCAGAATGCCGGCTGGTAGCATGTGCTAAGAGGCACAAAAAAAAGCACCGGTACTTCACTGTACCGGTGCTTTTTTTTACCCTCTAACGCTGTCTCCCTATAGCGAAGACTTGGAGTGAGTCGCCGGTGTTGGCCACGACTACGGCGCGGCCGCTCCCTCGCGCGGTTTTTATCGCGGTAAGACCCGAAACATTACCCGGCGCAAGAAAGCCGCTCTGTGTGGCCGGCACGGGCGTGAAATGGCCTTTCCCATCGCCACGCAGCCAGAGGCCATTGCCCGCGTCCGCCCGTGGCGTATTCGGCTCGGCGTCGTAAAGGTTTCCGCCGACGATCAGATCGAGGTTGCCATCCCCGTCCACGTCCTGCACGATGATGCCTTTCATGGGAGAGATCTGCGCAAAATTCGGCAGCGCCGAAAGCGCGAACTTGCCACCGCCGTCGTTGCGGAGAAACACGCTGGCGAAAGTGTCAGCCTGATAATGCAGTGCCGACTTCAATTGCGCCCCGAACATCTGTTGAACGGACGCCTGCGCGAACGATCCAAAAGTCGGATACTTTATGCCGAGAGGATAGATCTCGCGACCGAGAGGGACGAGCCCGTCGAGAGGATATTCCGTCCCCTCAATTTCCGTGGTAAGAACAATGTCGTTCCTGCGGTTGCCGG
>DASQPS010000372.1:0-8974 GCA_035643845.1 Gemmatimonadaceae bacterium
TCTCGCCGGATTCAGCACCGATATGTGTGTGCTCTTCACCGCGTCCGACGCCCACCTTCGCGACCTCGAGATCATCGTTCCGCGCGACTGCTCGGCGGCCGAGTCGCCGGAGCACCACGAAAACGCTCTGGATCACATGGAGCGAGTTCTCGACGTCAGCACGATCTGCTCGACAGAAATCGACTTTTCCGAGCTTATCGAGATGGCACCGAGCTCGTAACTGCGCGCGCGACGGCCTGTTGCAGCGGTCCGACGTCAGGGAAGTATCCGCGCGTGTTGGTCCCCATGTTCTGTCGATTCGTTAGAAGTACGATCGACAATCCCCTCGAGGGAATTCCCGCCACATAAGTGCCCGTGAATCCGTTGTGCGAGAAACTTCCCGCGGGCAGGTACTTGGGCGCTTCCCAACCCAGATAGTTCTCGTACTTGTCCAACGTCAGAAACTGATCGACGATCTCCGGCCGAATGTACTGCCGGTCCGCGTACCTGCCACGCGCGTTCAGGAGATCCAGCAGCACGTGGAGGTCAGCGGCCGTCGAGAAAAGCCCCGCGTGGCCAGCGACGCCGCCATTCGCGTAGAACGCGTTGCCGTCATCGACTTCGCCGTTGAGTACGTATTGCCTCCAGCCATTCCATGCGGTCGGATCGCCTTTGTACAGATATCCAAAAGTGGAATCGTACACCATGTGCTTTTCGTATACGTTTCCTTGCTCCGTCGCCGCGAAATCGGTGAACCCCTTTGACTTCGGATTGAACACCGTCGCCGTAAGCGCGAGCGGACCGTAAAGATTCTGGTCCATGAAAGCATCGAGCGGCTGCCCGCTTACGCGTTCGACGATGTAACCGAGCAGCATGAAGCCGAGGTCGCTGTAATGGCGCGCCGCACCAACACCCCACTGCAGCGGCATATCCCGTATCACCGCATAAGTCTGTGCGCTGTTCGATGCGTGATAGTAGAGCGGCTGCCACTGCACGAGTCCCGCCGAATGCTGCAGCAGATGGCGAACCGTGATGCTATCGAGATGCGGACCGCGAAAGTCGGGCAGGTAGGTGTATAGGGGCGCATCGAGCGAAATCTGCCCGCGATCCACCAGCATCATGATTGCGAAAGTGGTCGCCATGACCTTCGTCACCGAGGCGAGATCGAACATCGTCCCGGTTCTCATAACACGAGGCTCGGCCAAGCGCTTCATCTGGAAGTCGTTGAGCTGCGCGTACCCGAAAGCGCGCTCGTGAACGACCCTTCCATCTTTCGAGACCAAAAAAACGGCGCCAGGAATCAGCGTTCCAACCTGCGCGTCGATCAGCGAGTCGGCGATGGCCAGGCCGCGCGCGAAAATCGGGTCCGGTACGGACGCGACCCTCGGCCGACCGGCGCTTGCGCAACCTACAGTCACGAAAGCCAGAACCGCGGGAAAGTGATTCGCGTGCATATCCTAAGTTAAGCGTGCCGGACTCCCCCGAATTCAGTATTTTCTCCGGGGAATCACCCACCAATCGAGGCCGATCGATGCAAGCGAGCTCCATCAACCAGGCCGATACCGCTTGGATGCTTGTCGCCACCGCCATGGTGCTGGTGATGACACCCGCTGTCGGGTTCTTTTACGGCGGTATGGTCAGAGCGAAGAACACGCTCAATACCATGATGATGAGTTACGTCGCCCTCGGGTTTGTGGGCATCGCGTGGACTCTCATCGGCTACTCGCTCGGCTTCGCACCAGGTTCCGACTGGGTCGGCGGCGTTGGCTACGCATTTTTCCGCAACGTAGGGCTCGACGCGCACGGAACGATTCCGCACGTCCTCTTCGCGGCTTACCAGGCAACCTTCGCAGTAATCACCGCCGCACTCATTTCCGGCGCGATCGTCGAGCGCATGCGGTTTGGGCCGTACCTCGCCTTCATTACCCTTTGGTCCATCGTCGTCTATGCGCCGATCGCGCACTGGGTCTGGGGCGGTGGCTGGCTCGGGAAACTAGGTGCGCTCGATTTCGCCGGCGGGACAGTCGTTCACATCAACGCCGCCGCGGCCGCTCTCGTCGTCGCCGTCGTCCTTGGCGCGCGCAAGGATTACGCTCGTCAGGCGATTATCCCACAGAACGTTCCCTTCACGCTACTCGGCGCCGGCCTCGCGTGGTTCGGCTGGTTCGGCTTCAATGGCGGCAGCGCACTCGGCGCCAACGCGTCGGCCGCGCTCGCGTTTACGAACACGATGCTTGCACCGATGGCCACGCTCGTCGTCTGGAGTCTTCTCGATATAGGGCGCACCAGAAAAACCACGGCGGTAGGAGCGGCGACGGCGATCGTCGTTGGACTAGTCGCGATCACTCCTGCTGCGGGTTTCGTCAGCCCCGTCTCCGGCATCGTGGTTGGAGCGATCGCCGCCGCGCCCAGCTACTTCGCGCTCCTTTGGAGGGCGCGCACTCGGTTGGACGATTCGCTCGACGTCGTTTCGGCCCACGGCGTCGGTGGCATCGTGGGAGCACTCCTCACTGGAGTCCTCGCCCAGAAATCATGGAACGGAACGGCCGACGGCGCGCTCTTTGGAAACGTCGGGCAGCTCGGCGTGCAGCTCGCCGCGATCCTCGCGACAATTGTCTATAGCGTCGTTGGCACTTACGTGATACTCAAGCTCGTTGGATTGCTCGCGTCGCTTCGCGCTAGTGCAAAGGATGAGGGAATCGGCATGGATGTCACCCAGCATGGTGAAGAAGCGTACAGCAGGGGAGAAGGCGCGATTCTCGTTCACGCGGACCGGAGCTAGAGATGAAGCTAGTCGTGGCGATCGTTCGCCCGGAAAAACTGAACGACGTTCTCGAGGCGCTTTACCGCGCCGAGGTGCGCGGACTCACGATCAGTAGAGTGCGCGGCCACGGGGGTGAGACCGAAGCCGTCGAGACGTACCGCGGGACGACAGTCAAGGTCGAGCTCCACGACAAAGTTCGTCTCGAGATCGGGGTCTCGGACAACTTCGTCGACCCAACCGTCAAGGCGATTTTGTCCTCTGGGGCGACCGGGGAGGTCGGCGACGGGAAGATCTTTGTCCTCCCCGTGGAAAAGGTCTACAGGATCAGAACCGGCGAGGAAGGGAAAGAAGCCGTGACTCCAGTAACAGCCGAAGGGACCGAGGCCTGATCCAGGAACGGGGTCGGGTTGCCCAAGCTAGTTGCTGACGAGCGATTTTGATCGTCGAAAGTGTGAATGAAACACTCAAAGCGTTCCGAGGATTTCTGATCGTGCGCCCATTGCTCCCAATTCTGGCCGTCGTCGCGATTAGCGCGGCGTGCTCACCGAAGCCTGTCGTCCTCCCTCCGACGCCAAAAGTCGTTCGCGAAACGGTCACTGTAAGGGATCCCGAGCTGGACAAACGCGTCGCACGTCTCGAGCTCTCCCTCCTCGCCCGTGATGCCCAGGTCGAGGATCTGCAGGCAAAGCTCGAGGATGCTCGAGCCGAGGTGGTGCGGACGATGGCGAAACTGCAGTCGGTGGCCAGTCGGGCGCAGGCCGCGTCGTCGATGGCGGAGGCCGAAGTCTCACTTCAGACAATGAAGGCAGCGGCTGGAGAGGAAGATCCGCCGGAAGCGGTCCAGGTTACGCGTCTCGTGCATCAGGCCGCGACCGAGTTCGATAAGCAGAATTATGGCGGCGCATTGTATCTGGCGAACCAGGCGAAGACGGTTGCCTCTTCCTACCGCGGACGGGTCGCAGCGGCAGGCAGAGACAGCGGCCGGCCCGGCGAGACTTCGTTCGCTGTGCCGATCAAGCTGGTGACCACAACCCGCGGCAATGTTCGTGGGGGTCCCGGCACCGGGTTCCCGATCGTTTTCGCGGCTGATTCCGGCACTACGCTGACTGGCTTTTCCTACGCGGATGAGTGGATCCGCATCGCCGATGACGGTGGCCGCGGTGGTTGGATATTCCGCAGCCTCGTCTCGCGTCCCTGATTAGCTGCCGGTCTTTGCCAGTCGGCGAGCGCGAATAGAGCGGTCGCGTCCTTCGCGCTTGGCCTGATAAAGAGCTTCGTCGGCGATTGATATCAGCGCTTCGGCGCTGTCGGCATCTTCCGGGAATGACGCGACGCCAATGCTCAGCGTCATCTTCCGTCCCATGAATTTCTTCGCCGCTACGCGCGCGCGAATGTGCTCCGCCAGATCGAGTGCTTCGGCCGCGGCGGCGTCGGGCATCAGTACCACGAACTCCTCACCGCCGTAGCGCGCGACGCAATCGACCGGACGTGCGGCTTCGCGCATGATGTCGGAAATTGCTTTCAGGACTTCGTCGCCGGCGGGATGGCCGAATGCATCGTTGTACTGCTTGAAGTGGTCGACGTCGCCAACCAGCACGGAAAAGCTTCGGCGCTCGCGCTTGCATCGCGCTTCTTCGTCGTCCAGGCGCTGCATCAGCGACCTGTGATTGTCGAGACCGGTGAGACTGTCCGTTGTCGAGAGCGTCTCGAGCTCTTCGTTCTTTTTGCGCAGCGTTTCGTGGATCAGATCGAGCTCGCGCCGCCCTTCACGCAGACGTGAAACCATGTGATTGAAGACGTCAGTCAGGTATCCAACCTCACCACCGCCGGGCGCCTCGGGAAGATCGACGGCAAGGTCGCCAGCTGCGACTTCCCCCGCACCCTTCGTCAACCTGTCCAGCGGACGAGCGATTAGAAGTCCGAGCCGGTACGCGGTTGCCGACACGAGAATCAGAAGCAGTGCGATCACGAGGATCGAGACGTCACGGAATCTGCGGACCTGCGCAAACGCCGATGTAGCCGATAGCTCGGAAATCACCGCCCAGTTGACTTGCGGGACGTACTCGAGAGTTCCGATAACGTCCCTTCCGCCAAAGCTCGTGTAGGTGAAGGGAGCCCGCGCGCTGGCAAGGAGTCTCTTCATCGTAAGGGGCGGCATGCGCGTCTGCACGAGGACCGGAGTCATGTCTTCCGACGTCGCAATCGGGCTGCCCTTGGTTGTGACGAGGAAGATTGCGCCGCTCGTATCCGGCGTGAACGAGCGCAGCAAAAGCTTCACGGGTGCGAGGTTCAATTCAGCCGCGAACGCTCCAATCAGACGACCGTCGGAAGCTTGCGCCGGGACGGCTATCACAAGCTTCGCACGTCCGACTTTTGGATCCCAGTACGTTTCGCCCACGATCTGGTTGTCCGACCGCAGCCGCGCCTTCCAGTCTGAAGGCAGCTGTATCTGAGTGATTTGATCGGCGCTGCTCGCGACGACCTTTCCATCGGCGTCGAGTACCATGAGCTGCTCGAAGTCATTGAAGCGCTCGTGGAGGGAAAGGAGGTATTCGCGGAGTCTGCCTTGAGATTGCGACGTCGCAAAGTCGACGGGCCCACGCGTGGCGACCGGGGGACGATCGAGACTGTTCACGACCTGGTCCGAGACCGAGAACACGCGGAGATCGAGGAGTCTCTCTTTCAGCCAGACGCCGGTTGCCCGCGCGCTCTGCGCACTTTCCGACAGAAGATCCTCGGTGATTTTTTTCTCGAGGGCTCGTCGATTCTGCGTGTATGAAATTCCGAGCATGACGCCCGACGGCAGGAGAGCCGCCGCTACGGCGAACGCGAGGATTCTGCTCCGGATGCTTTCGAGTCGCGGGAACGGAAGGTACTTCGCGCGTGCGCGCGGAGTCGACGCGTGCGCGATTGGAGCGGGCCGAATTGGCGTGACACCGGTCGGAGAGGTGGAAGGCATCGTCTAAAGACGATTGATACTCGGTTGAGCTACCGCACTTTTTTGTGCGGGAAACGCGCCCGGAAACGTCCTTTTTTCGCGCGGTGGCCGAGGGCCAACCCGTGACGCGGTTTTGCAACGCCAACCAGAACTCGCCAAGCTCAACAGTAGCGTCGATCTAAGCTATTGTGACGCATGAACTTAGGCTCATAACTCGACGTTGATTTCCGCCTCACAAAAGTGTAGATTTAACACTTACCGTGACGGAGGCATTCTTGTCCTCCCGCCCTGCCTCCGAACTCGCAGCGAAATTCTGATTTAATGACGGCTCCGAACAACAGAGAGCGCATCCTCCCGCGCCTCATTCACGAAGAAATCAAAGAATCGTTCATCAACTACTCGATGAGCGTCATCGTCTCTCGCGCGCTGCCAGACGTGCGCGATGGACTCAAACCCGTCCACCGTCGCGTCCTCTACGCGATGAACGAGCTCGGTCTCGTTCCCGGACGACCCTACAAGAAGTCCGCTACGGTCGTCGGTGACGTGCTCGGCAAATACCATCCGCACGGCGACAGCTCGGTCTATGACGCCCTCGTCCGTATGGTGCAGGATTTCTCGCTGCGCTACCCGTTGGTCGATGGTCAGGGAAATTTCGGCTCCGTCGACGGTGATCCCGCGGCCGCCTACCGCTACACCGAGGCGCGCCTCACTCGCATCGCGATGGAGATGCTCGCCGACATCGACAAGAACACCGTCGATTTCGCGCCCAACTTCGACGACCGGCTTCAGGAACCCAAAGTCCTGCCGTCCGCGATCCCGAATCTTCTGGTCAACGGCTCCTCGGGTATCGCCGTCGGAATGGCCACCAACATTCCGCCGCACAATCTTCGCGAAGTCGTAGCGGCTGTGATCGCGCTCATCGAAAACCCCGAGATCACGCCCGGGGACATCAGGAAACTGATAAAGGGCCCTGACTTTCCGACGGGCGGCTACATCTACGGCCGCGCGGGAATCAAGGATTACCACGAAACAGGTCGCGGCCGGATCGTCATGCGCGCCCGGGCTGTTATCGAGGAAAAAGAATCGTCGAGCAAATCCCAGATCGTCGTCACAGAGCTGCCGTACCAGGTCAACAAGGCCAAGCTCATTGCCGACATGGCGGAGCTGGTCAAAGACGGAAAGCTCGAAGGAATTTCCGCACTCCGCGACGAATCCGACAAGGACGGGATGCGTGTAGTGATCGAGCTCAAACGCGATGCGATTCCGCGCGTTGTTCTCAATCAGCTTTACAAGCACACGGTGATGCAGTCGACCTTCGGCGTCATCATGTTGGCGCTCGTTCCGGACGCTCACACCGGCCAGCTCGTTCCGAAGGTGATGCCGCTCAAGGAAGTGCTCCAGCATTACGTCGAACACAGGCACGAAGTCGTCGTCCGCCGCACCCAGTTCGAGCTGGACAAGGCGCTCGAGCGCGAACACATCCTCGAAGGTCTGAAGATCGCCGTCGACAACATCGACGCTGTGATCAAGCTCATTCGCGCTGCGGCGGATACACCGGTAGCGAGCGCGCAGCTCCAGAAACGATTCAAGCTCAGTGAGAGACAGGCCGAGGCGATTCTCAACATGCGTTTGGCCAAGCTCACGGGTCTGGAGATCGAAAAGCTGGAGACCGAGCTCAAGGAGGTCCTCGCATTCATTGAGGACATGCGCGACATCCTCGCGTCGAAGCCGCGCCGCATGAAGATCATCCGCGACGAGCTCCAGCAGGTCGCCGATAAATACGGCGACGAGCGGAGATCCGAGATCACGAGCGACGAAGGCGAGTTCACCATCGAAGACCTGATCGCCGAAGAGGACATGGTCATCACCATCTCCCATTCCGGCTATATCAAGCGCACATCAGTCTCGACTTATCGCAAGCAGCGTCGCGGCGGTCGCGGGCTGAGCGGCGCGGGCCTCAAGGACGAGGATTTTGTAACGCGTCTCTTCATTGGGTCGACCCATGATTACATCCTCTGCTTCACCGAGGACGGCCGCTGTTTCTGGCTCAAGGTTCACGAGGTCCCCCAAGCCGGCAGAGCAGCCAAGGGCAAGCCGATCGTCAATCTGATCAACGTGTCGCCAGAGACGCAGATCAAGGCGATGGTCCCGGTGCGCGAATTCTCCGAGACCCAATTCCTCCTCTTCTGCACCAGAAACGGAACGGTCAAGAAGACCGCGCTGTCGGAATACTCGAACGTCCGCCAGACCGGCATCAAGGCAATCAAGATCGACAAGGACGACGAGCTCATCGACGTCCAGGTGACGAGCGGCTCCAACGACATCGTCCTCGCAACGCGTCACGGACTTTCAGTGCGCTTCCATGAAATGGATGTGCGTGAGATGGGCCGAGACACCACCGGCGTCAAAGGTGTCGAGCTCAAGGAAGGCGACTCCGTCATCGGAATGGTCGTCGTCAAGCGCGACGCGACGCTCCTCGTCGTGACCGAGCGTGGTCTTGGAAAATGCTCCAATATCGGCGACTATCGGGTTCAGAAACGCGGCGGAAAGGGCATCATCACCGTCAACCGCACGGAAAAAACGGGCGATGTCGTTGCCTTGATGGAAGTTCTGCCCGCCGACGAGATAATGATCATCACAAAACACGGTGTGATCATCCGTTCTTCTGTGTCGCAAGTGCGAGTAACGGGACGTATCGCGCAGGGGGTCAAACTCGTCAATCTTGACGAAGGAGATCTTGTGACCGCCGTTGCCCGCGTGGTTCCTGAGGAAGAGGGCGAAGAGGCTGAAACTGGCGCGCCCGCCGGCAACAACGAGCAGGTCGAGGCCCTCACCGACGATTGATGACCAAGACCCCCGACGCGCCAAGCCAGCCAGAAGACGTCGAAAAACTGCGCACAGCTCTGCGTAAGGCAGAGGCTGAAGTGCAACGTTTGCTCGAAGAAGCGGCAGCACGTGGCGCGCTCGTGGACATTCTTCACGATGTCATGGGCTCGCTCTCCATGGGAGAGCTCTTTCACATGCTCGCTCGGCGGCTCGCCCGCGCTCTGAATCTGAGCCACTCGTCGGTGATATTCGCCAAGTGTGGCGACACCCACGGAACGGTAGCATCCGCGCACGAAGACCCGCAGCTCGAGAATCTCCAGGTGGAGCTCGATAAATATCCGGAGATCGAAGCAGCGCTTGCGAGCGAAAAGCCGGTCCTCATTCCGGATATTTGGCACTCGGAGTCGTACAAGCATCTCCGCGAAGCGTGGGAGGCCGACGGCAGCGTCATCTCAGTCCGCTCGATC
>DASQPS010000373.1:0-6146 GCA_035643845.1 Gemmatimonadaceae bacterium
CCTCGTGGTCGACGAGCTTTACGTCGCCGTAGATGCGGTAGGGACCATTCTTTCTGACTTCGATAGTGACGTCGGACATTGCGAGCCTCAAATCTTACCGGTAACGAAGTTCACGTAGCAGACCACGGGAATACCAGAGCCGTGATCACTGTGCAGTTTTTCGCCTAGCATCAGCTTGTATTGCCCACTCGTTCTGAAGACCCGCTCAGGGACGCTGTCCCTTCCGTAAATCTCAGGCGGCAGCCGGATGTCTAGCGGTACCCTGAGCGTGCTGTCTTCCATGAACGCATCGCTCGACACGATTGAATAATATGGGTCCTCTGGTCGATCACGCGGGTACACGAGCGAATACGATGTGTCCCCAGGCGATGTAATCTCGACCTCGCCGCCATGAGGGGTCCACATCCAGAGGGTCAACGTGTCATGCGGGCCCGCAGTCTCCGGTTTGCAGGTGAACATCGCCGTGTCGGGTCTCGGCGGTATATAGTCGTCGTCCGCGTCCCCCATTGAATCGGGTACGACGGTATCCGTGCCAGCTGCATCCACCGACGTATACGCCGTTGCGGCTTGGCCAGCTGTCGGAACGCGACCAACCACGGAGTCAGATTTTGATTTTCCGCTCGAGGAGATGACTTGGCCATTTGCTCCGGGGATGGTCGATGCCCGGTCGCAAGCGAAGCAGATCACAATGGCGCAGACTGCAAATATTTTCTGTCGAGGCACGATCCAAGGACGATCCGGTGCTCAGCCTCGTCTCGAACAATCAGCGCGCCCGTTCTGAGCATCACATTCGGATGGTGCTGAGCAACATATCGTGACTCCATTGCTCGGCGAAACCGTTCTGCCTCAGAACCGTGGCAATCTGGGCCCAGTGCCTGATTCCGTGAAGGAATACGTTCGACGCGATCTTGTATTTGCTCGCCGTGACAAGACCCGCGGTTAGAGTACGAAACGTAAGAACCCGATCCAGCTCGGCGTCCGCAGCGGTGGTTAGAAACTGCACCAGCAGCGCACGCGCGTCGGCGCCAAGCTCGAAGACATCTTCAACGGAGGCCTGGCGAAAATCCTCCCACGGCGTGGCATCCCGATCGTGCAGGCGCTGGGCATACCGAAGCTCCACTGCGAAAATGTGCGTGACGAGCGCTCCGACAGTCGCCATCCGGCCCGTCGCAAACGGGACGGACCGTGCATTCGGATGCTCTACAAACCAGTCGTGCCAGTGATGCTGCTCCGCAGACGTGAGCTCGAGGAGCGATTCGTAACTCAGTGCGCAGCGATCAACCGCTCTCACGCTCGAAGATGATCCGCGCGCCAATTGCGAATCGCGCGCTTGATGTCGTTCTGGGTTTTGAGCTCACCGTTCAAAGTACGGCGCATGAGCTCAGGTACCTCGTCGTCCGGGGCGAAGCGGATTGCAACGAGTTGTCCCGGAGTCAATTCACCAATTCGTCCGCGAAGATCGGATGGCACGAGCTTGTCGAGACGCGTGCGCTCCTCGAGACGGATAATACGATCCTGAGCTCTGAGTGGCATGCCGCGCAGGAGGAACACGGCAAGAAAAAGCGCTACCGCGACGACGACCGACCACGCGGTCGCGATCCCCGGGTCGCGTGCCAGGCGAACAGCGGTCACGACAACGTTGATGAGCAGAACCGGCAGGGCGAAAAAATGGAACGCAGGAATGAAGCGCCGGTGACTCGCGTAGGTTTGGGTTGCTTGGGCCATTAGCCGTCTCCTCGGTTGTCTGGTCGACGCGATGAACTTACCACTCGCGTCAGGATGCGGGAGACCTATGTCGTCCTGCTTTCGGCTTCGCGCGCGTAGCGCTTGAGGCGCGCGACCATTGCGGTGAGTCCCGGCTCGCGGGCGGCCAGGCCGATGCTTTCCATCAAAGTGCTAACGAAGTCCGAGGGAATTCCGAGCGTCGTCGAAGGAGGCTGCCCGTTCACCGCACCGAAGATTATCGCGAGCACTGCGGCGATCGTCGGTGATTCGCGGACATTGAGATCAGCGTGAAAGTACATTCGCCCATCGCGGACCTCTGGAATGATGTCCACGCGCGTCTGGCACTCTGGAACCGTGAAAGATCCGCGATCGAGATCCCTCAATCGCTCAGGAAGGGGTTCGAGCTTTTTTGAGTACTGCACGAGCGCCTGCATTTTTTCCTCGCGTCCCATTGAACGAAACAGTCTGAGTACGCGTTCGATAGACGGAGGAATTCCCGTAGCGGTGGGAGCATTCTCCATTCGCGCAATTTAACGGGTCTACGATGCCGTCTCGTTATCGGACGGCCGAGAGCAGTTTGAATGTCGGGGCCCCTAGACCTGATTAGCTTTCGCGGAACGGATCAATGCAATCGGAGAGAGGTCGATGCCAACGAGAAAAGCAACTGCAACATGGGAAGGTGGATTAAAGGGCGGAAAGGGCACCTTCAAAGGCGAGAGCGGAGCAATCAACGGACAATTCAATTTCAGCTCGCGCTTTGAGAGCGGCGCTGGGTCGAATCCAGAGGAGCTACTTGCCGCGGCAGAGGCGGCGTGCTTCAGCATGGCTCTGAGCGCGGGCCTCGAGAAAAACGGGACACCCGCGAAAAAGGTGGAAACGACCGCATCGTGCACAGTTCAGCCCGTTCCGGGCGGTTTCGGAATCACCACGATGAAGCTCAACGTCCAGGCAACCGTGCCGAAGATCGATAAGGTGAAATTCGATCAGATCGCCCAGGAGACTAAGGAAGGCTGTCCGGTTTCCAAGGCGTTGAAGGGGAACGTCGACTTGCAGCTGGAGGCGCGGCTCGTCTAACAGCGCGTGCAAGCGGCGACGCTACCGGGAGTAGTTCCTGATCTTGCTCTTGAGTAGCTCGCCGTTGGCGAAGATGATCTGCTCTCCGGACTCGCTTCGCACCCGCGTTGTCTTCAGGCCGATGTGCTCGACCTTCCCGCGATAGTTCTCGACCGAGATCGCATCTCCAACAACGAAAGGCTTGTCGACTACGATGGCGATGGCAGCGAAGAGGTCGCCGAGGATGTTCTGCACCGCCAGCGCGATGGCAAGACCGCCGATTCCGAGGCCGGTGAGAATTGGCTTGATCTGAATCTGAAGACTGCTTAGCGCGACCACGCCGAGGATAATCCAGATCGTTACACGAGCGGCGGCCCCCAGCGCTTTGAACGTCGTGATGCTGCTGCCGTCGACGACGTGGCGCTGAGTGTACCGCTGCACGTAGTAGCTGACGATGATGTTCGTCCAGATCACGCCTTGCACGAACAGCGCGAAGATGGTCGTGAAGTCCGCGACTTGTGCGCTCGTCGAATCATCGGGCAGATTCAATAGTCGCGGGATAAGCGAGGCGATCAGCGCCAATATTAGAAGGAACGACCCGCGCAGAATCCTTACGGCCAGACTGTTTTTCATGTGCAGTAGTTGAAGGGTGCTCACTACTGACGGATTTCGAGTGGGAACTGCAACTCCATTGCTCGGCGTCGAGATCGGGGCAGTTGCTTAATTCTGGCCACCGAGACGGAAGCTTGCCTGCGGATTTGAGGGATTTTCCGGGCTGAAGCCAGATGCTACGAAGCTTTTACGTCGCGAGCGCCACGTCACGCACCCTTTGCCAACACGATGCTGTCCATGGCATCGCAGGCATCGCAGTTCCCGCATCTCCACTCGGCGTCGACTTCCTCTCCAAAGTGTTCGAGGATGTACCGCGTGCGGCACTGCACCGTCTGACAGAACTGTATCATCGTGCGAAGCTTTTCCTGGTCCATCGCACGGCGCTCTTCGTAGTCCTGTAGGTCCGCGCTCAGATCTACCGCGCAGAGGTTTTCGCCGAGCCGCTCCCATTTGCCGCCGCGGTGCTCGCGCACGAGGCCGTGTCTCTTGAGGAGTGCGAAGACGATCTTCGCCTTGCGTGACGGAATCCCCGTGATTTCGACGATGTCCTCGAGCATTACCGGAGTCTTAAGCGGATACTTCTCCATCGCGATTGCCACCTGCGCCGCTTCCTGCACCTCCGGGTACTTCCCGCCGAGGAAATACGACTGGATGCGCTTGTCCTCCACGCGATAGAGCACACGACAAACCGCTGGATCTCCGTCGCGACCTGCCCTTCCCGCTTCCTGGTAGTACGCCTCGATCGATCCCGGAAAATGGTAATGAATCACGAACCGCAGGTTCTGCTTGTCGATGCCGAGGCCAAACGCGTTGGTCGCGATGATCGCCTTGAGCTCACCTGCCATGAACCGATCCTGCACGTCCTTCCGATCTGCCGCCGGACGCTTGCCGTGGTAAAGTCCAACCTTGAACTCACCTGCTTCAGCGAGCATGTCGTGGATACGTTCTGCCTCTTTCACAGTGGCGACATAAATCACGCCGGAGCCTTCGAACTCCCGCAGCGCGTGACGCAGCGTCGTATCCTTGATCTGATCGTTGACGGTGCGAATCACCTCGAAGCGCAGATTGGGCCGCGCGAAGCCGGTGATCGTCACGTGCGGCGTCGTCATGCCGAGCTGCCGCACGATGTCCTGCTGTACGTGCGCCGTTGCAGTGGCAGTGAGTGCAAGTATCGGCGGACGTCCGAGCCGCTTCGAAATTCCGCCAAGGGATAGGTAGTCGGGACGGAAGTCGTGGCCCCATTGGCTCACACAGTGAGCTTCGTCGACGACGAAGAGGCTGATCGGTCGCGACATCAGGTGCTCGAAGAACGCGCGATCCTTGAAACGCTCGGGCGTGAGATAAAGGATTTCGCCTTCTCCCTCAGCGATCTGTCGGTGTGCTTCGCGGGTCTCGGACGTCGAGAGATGGGAATGCATCGCAACCGAGCTCACGCCTTGCGCGGAGAGCTTGTCGTGCTGGTCCTTCATAAGGGCTATTAACGGGCTCACGACTACTGTGAGACCGGGGAGCACGACCGCCGGAAGTTGGTAGATCAGCGATTTTCCGCTGCCGGTCGGCATGACTACGAGCGCGTCTTTTCCCTCGAGCACTGCCCTGATGGGTTCCCATTGGCCAGGGCGGAAATCCCGATGCCCAAAGCGCTCCGTGAGCAGCGTACGGGCTGCTTCTCTGCTGATGCTTTTTGACACTCTGCCTGATACAGGCACAAACTATTCCCCTCCAACACTCGTTTTACCCCACTTACCCGACCCGAGGTCGGCGGATAACCTCAGTCGAATGTCTGCCGCCAAGTCTTCCGGCTTCGAGATTTTCGCGTCGACTGCACCCGGACTTGAGTCGATCACAGCCGGAGAGCCGAAGTCGCTCGGCATTCGCGGGCGACAGGAACCCGGAGGCGTCGCCTTTAGTGGCGATCTGGATCGGATATGCAGATCGAATCTCTGGCTTCGTACCGCGAGCAGAGTGATAGTGAGACTCGGGCGGTTTCACGCCAGCACTTTTTTCGAGCTTGAACGGCGTGCAAAGCGCCTTGCGTGGGAAAGATTTCTACCGCCGACCGGCGACGTGCGCCTGCGCGTAACCTGCCGGAAATCAAAGCTCTATCATTCAGACGCTGTGGCCGAGCGAGTGCTGGCTGCCATATCGGCGTCCGCAACACGTGATGTAGGCGTTCGCAAGGAAAGTTCGGACGACGAGGAGATTGGAGACGGTCCGAGTGCCAACGACGGCGAGCGTACCGCGCCTTCTCAGTTGTTCATCGTCCGTATCGTTCACGATGAGTGCGAGATAAGCGCTGACACTTCCGGCGAGCTCCTGCATCGTCGAGGCTACCGACAGGAAGTCGCGAAGGCGCCGCTGCGCGAAACGATCGCGGCAGCGATGGTGCTCGCGAGCGGCTGGAAGGGAGATTCGCCGTTGCTCGATCCGATGTGCGGATCAGGGACGATTCCGATCGAAGCGGCGATGATTGCGCTGAAGATCGCTCCCGGAGCGAGGCGGAGATTTCAGTTCATGGACTGGCCGGAGTTCAACGCACGCCAATGGGGCGAGATCCTGGCGGAGGCGAGCGCAATCGCGACCGAACAGCCGTTGGAGATCGCTGGCCGGGATCGAGATGCCGGCGCGATTCAGGCTGCAACGAGAAACGCCGAGCGGGCAGGCGTCGCTCGGACTGTAGGGTTCGGGATTGAAGCGGTGTCTCGTTCGGTCCGCGCGATCGAGACTTCTTCCAAAGATCAAGGCTGCGTTCTGAC
>DASQPS010000374.1:0-3181 GCA_035643845.1 Gemmatimonadaceae bacterium
CTTCGCACCCTCTGATTGTCCGATGTCGACGTAAGTTTCCACTTTGCGAAGGGAGTCCTCGTTGATGAGCGGGCCGACATCCGTCCCCTTTTTTCTCCCATCGCCAAGCTTGAGAGCTTTAGCGCGATCTTCGAGCATTCCAAGAAACTTGTCGTGCACCTTCTTCTGTAAAATAAGACGACTGGTTGCCGTACAACGTTGCCCCGTCGTACCGAAGGCGCCCCACAACGCCCCCTCGAGAGCCAGATCGAGATCGGCATCGTCCATAACGATTTGCGCGTTCTTTCCGCCCATTTCGAGGGATAGACGCTTATGAAGTCGCCCGCACGTTTCGCCGACCATTCGCCCGGTGTCCGTCGAGCCAGTGAACGAGATGAGAGGAATTCCAGGGTGCTCGACGATCGCGGCACCGACCTGCTCGCCAAGACCGTGTACGAGCTGAATCACCTCTGCTGGCAATCCCGCCTCGAGCAGAATCTCGACTAGCAGCGTACCCGTATGTGGAACGTCCTCAGCGGGCTTAAAAATGACCGCATTTCCACACACCAGCGCCGGGAACATCTTCCACGTGGGAATGGCCATCGGGAAGTTGAATGGGCAGATAAGTCCGGCCACCCCAATTGGTCGGCGGTAGCTCATCGCCCACTTGTTGCGCAGCTCGCTCGGTACGGTTTTCCCAAATAGACGACGGCCTTCGCTCGCGGCGTAGTAAGCCGTGTCAATTCCTTCCTGTACGTCGCCTCGGGTTTCCGTGAGCGGCTTACCCATCTCGCGCGTCATCGCATCCGCGATTTCGTCCTTCCGGCGTACCATGATGTCGCCGACGGCGCGGAGGATATCCCCGCGCGAAGGCGCGGGAGTCCGTCGCCAATCCGCGAAACCGCGCCTCGCGCTTTCTACCGCCGCATCCACATCTCGTCTGTCAGACAGCGGAAATTTTCCGACAATGTCGCTACGATCAGCTGGATTTCTGTTGTCGAAATACTCGCCGGATTCGGGAGCAACCCATTTGCCTGCAATGAAGTTGTTGAACTTTTTCATCTCTGGATGTTGTGGTTTGACATTTCGTCAGGTGTGCTCGCGCGAAAGCGAATATCGCTCGATTTTTTTGTACAGATTCGACCTCGGCATCTCCACCGCCCGCGCCGTTTCCGAAACGTTCCAATCGAATTCACGGAGCTTGTTGAGCAGGAATGCACGCTCCGCCGCGTCCTTGAACTCCTCGAAGGTGCGGCACTGCGCGAGACTGGCGAGACCTGCATCGTCCAGCACACGCTGTCCCGAAAGTCTGTCGATGTCGCGAGCGGATACCTGCGTGTCCGGGGCGAGAATGAGAAGACGCTCAACGGTATTCCTCAACTCGCGCACGTTACCCGGCCAGTCGAGCGCACTCAACCGCTCGAGGGCGTCGGGAGTCAGGGTTCTCGGCGGAATTCCCTCACGCGCTGAAAGGGTTGAAGCGAAGTACTGAGCGAGCATCGGAATATCTTCACGTCGTTCGCGCAACGGAGGCACGTGAATTGGGACGACGTTCAATCTGTAATACAGGTCCTCGCGAAACTTGCCTGCCGCGATTTCGTTTTCCAGCATCTTGTTCGTCGCCGCGATCACCCTTACGTCGACTGAGATCGGTTTTGCTCCCCCGATTCGCGTGATGACGTTGTCCTGCAGCACGCGAAGCACCTTTGCCTGCGCGGCAAGACTCATGTCTCCAATCTCGTCCAGGAAAAGAGTGCCTTTGTTGGCCTGCTCGAACTTCCCTGCTCTGTCGGCGATCGCTCCGGTAAATGATCCGCGAATGTGCCCGAACAGCTCACTCTCAATGAGCTCGCCGGGGATCGCGGCGCAATTGACTTCAACGAAAGGCTTGTTCGCTCGCGGCGACATGCGATGGATCGCCCGCGCGACGAGCTCTTTGCCGGTGCCATTCTCGCCGGTGATCAGAACGCGCGCCGGAGTCGCGGCGACTTTCTCGACCTTGTCCATGAGAGCACGCATCACCGGCGTCTTTCCGACAATCTCGAATGGAGCATCGATCGATTGCTTGAGCCGGGCGTTCTCTTCCTGAAGATCGAGGTTCGACAGGGCGTTCCGCAGCATCACGAGGATGCGATCCGTGTCGAGAGGCTTCTCGAGGATTTCGTACGCGCCGAGCTGCGTCGCTTCGACGGCGGTTCGAATCGTTGCGTGTCCGCTGATCATTACCACTGTGGCCGCGGGATCGAGCTCCCGGATTTTCTTGAGCGCCTCCATACCGTCCATGCCCGCCATCTTGACGTCCAGGAAGACGAGGTGCGGCCGCCATTTCTGATATTCCGCTATACCGTCAGCCGCATTGGGAAAGGTCCGGACTTCGTACCCCTCAAACTCCAGGAGCTGGCCCAGTGCCGCTCGAATCCCCTGCTCATCGTCGATGACGAGGATTCGTCGACTCACTTTACGCTCTTGTACAGAGTGATTTTTCCGTTCGCGATGCGCACGTCCGAAATGTAAGTCGGCATTACCATCGGCAATCCGTTGGGCGCGATTCCTGGTACCTGCTTGCCCTTCTTCTTCATCTGAGCAATCAGTCGCGGAATGAGTCCTTGTGGAACATCCAAACGTCCGAGCTTGAGCTCCTGAACCAGAAACTGTGCGAGGCCGGGTTTCAGCATTTGAATCGTTCCCCCGATGAGAACGCTGTCCCGGGAGCCGAGCAACATGCCAAGTGTGCCGAGTTGACCGGCTCCGCCAAAGTCCTTGAGGTCAACTTCCGATCGGACGTAAAGCCGATCGCCCATTATTGCGGATTCAACCTGCTGGGCCGATGCCGGGAGCTGTCTTGCGACGACGAGAAAAATGTAGGAAGCAGCTTCAGCCGGACTGAGGTTGGCGAAGACCGGTCCCGACCGCTGCGCCAGAGACTCCACTGCAACCTTTCCGCGCTCGGCGTCAGCGGCTGTGAGGGGCTGCCACCCACTATTTGTCGATGAAGCAACGGTGGCGTTTGCCGCGGTGCTCGTGGTCGTGGCAGGACGGCGCTCGACGCGCGCGTACCAATACAACAGAGCGATAAGAACGATAAGTACAAGGCAGCCGACGCCGCGAAGACATCCTTTCATCGATACGGTAGTCAGGGGAGAGGAGGAACGGAGAATACCCCTGCACTACCCGTGCACGCTAGTTCCCCGGTCCGTCTCCA
>DASQPS010000375.1:0-2426 GCA_035643845.1 Gemmatimonadaceae bacterium
CCTCGACGATTTCGCGCACGGAGCAACAGTCGGCGGAGTTTCCGCTCTCGTGTTGTGCGCCGTTTTTTTCGCGATGGCCCGGCGCCGTTGGCGAGGTCGTCGGCGCCCGACATCCCCGCTGCTCGAAAACGACTCGGTTCAGCGACTCCAACGCCTCGAGAACGGAATGGAAGCCATCGCCATCGAGATCGAGCGCGTCTCCGAAGGTCAGCGTTTCGTCACCAAACTCCTCTCGGAATCACAACCGCCACTCGGCGCGTCGCAGCAACGTGGGACCGTAATGAGCGAGAATCCGTCGAAGCGGTAGCCGCGGCGAATTTCCCTCGTTCGGGCGAACGCTAAGGCGTCGGAACCTTCGGCTTGTCGGCCACCGTCACCGGATGCCCGAACTCCCACTGGCTGTTCTCTCGCTCTTTCATCGGCACAGCCATCATCGACTTGAGCATCGGCATGAGCTCGCGCTGCGCTGGCGTGACGATCGCGCCGGCAATCTCCGGCTGCTCCCAGAAAATCTTCCAGTACGCTTTCTCGGTCGCCTTCGCGCTATCCAGCTCGGCCTTCCCTGCGTCGCCATGGCCGCGCGCGAGAAATTCGCCGAGCGGGATGTACACCTGACGCACACGGGCCGAGAACACGGAATCCGCGGCCTGAAGCGCCGCCACCTGCGCCTTGCTCAGAAAGAGTGAGTCGGTCTGCTCGAGAAGCACCTTGTAGATGCTCGACGTGTTCGACAGATAAAACGCGCTAAGCGAATCCGCCGCTCTCCGCTGCCACACTCCGTTCGACGCCCGGACAGGCTCGACCGCACGACGCAATTGTTGCAGTGGATAATCGACCGACAGATCGAACGACACATCGATCACGATCCGGAACGGATTCCGGAACAGCGTTCGCGCCGGACGCGTGTCCGCGAATCGAGGATTCACATCGTAGGTGAACCTGTTATTAGCTGCATCGAATCCGCGCGGAACCAGCAGCACCGGATCGGGCGTCGCCGGCGATCCCCACCCGCGCAGATTGGATCCGTGAAATGCCTGATCGAGTCCAGCGAGCACGTTCTCGAGATACACATACGGTCTGACGCGATATCGCCACTTCGACGGCGTCGGCGGACGCCACTGGATGTTCAGCGACTGCGTCCACGGACCGCGACACCCATTCCTCGGCGACACTCGTCCAAGATTGGCTAGGAGACACCCGCGCGCCGTCGACGATCCATTCGCGAGTAGATCGCGAAGTTGCGACGCGAGATTGGGGTCGCTCTCGGTCGCCGGATTCGGAATGAACGCGCGGTCGCCGCCGCGACCATCACCATTCACATCGCCCTGGACGAGCGGTGTGAAAGGCAAACCGGACTGCAAGCGTGAGAAGAATGTCCACGTTCCCGTTTTGCTCGTCCAGAATCCGCCCGACAGCACGAGGATATTGTGCGCGTCGTTCGGACCCGGAGCCCATTCGACGAGACGCGGATCGCCGAACGCCGCGCCGTCGAACCCACGGTACTGCCGCTTCGTCGTTTGCAGCGTGTAACCGATCGATCCGTAAAACTCGGCGCCGCTTCTGAACCTGAAGACATCCGGCGAGAGCGAGAAGTTGAGCTGCCCACCGTAGCCACGCAGGTCGGTCACACGAGCTCCGACCCTTCCGTATTGGTCAGACCGTCGCGACTCGACCGCCGACACCGCTCCACTCGCTGCGTCGATCGACGCGGCCGAAACGTAAACGGGACGGTTCGCTTCACCAGTGAGAGTGAGCTTCTGCGCGCCGTTGAAGTTTTCGTCGACAATTCCCGGCTGCGACAGATCGTACGACACGAGAGTGCCAACCTTGAACAGCAGACTATGCGCGCTCGTGCTCCAGTCCAGCGAGGCGCGCCAACTCCTCGGCACATCGTAATCCGGATCGATCAGTGTCACCGACGGCGACCGCTCGGCCAATACTCCGCTGCCGCCAATGCAATCCGTCGGGATGGATCCGGGATCGGTCGAGAAGAGCGACCAGTCGGGCGTCGGCACCGCGGCTCCGACGCAATTGAGGGTCGTCGTACCGCCGCCCAATCCCGTCGAAGCCGATGCATCCGCGAGAATGCCAGGACGCAGCAAGTCCCTGAACTCGCCGATGCCACCACGCAGAGTTCCGGTCATCGTTCTGTAGAAACGCCCGGTCTCATTCTGCATCGTGCCCTGACCGTTTGTCTTGTCGCGATTGTAGGTCCAGGTGAATCCGACGCGCGGGCTCAAGTGCACGCGCGACGGCGCGACACCGGTGCGAACTCCGAGCGCCTGCTCCAGCGCGGGATTCGCGTCTGGCTTGCCGAAGAATCCATCGCCCTCGAGTCGCGCGCCGTAAAGGACGCTGAAATAACGTGACGGAGCGTAATTGTGAGCGAGCGCAGTCGCGACGTTCCACACTTTGCCCTCGCGCGA
>DASQPS010000376.1:0-7788 GCA_035643845.1 Gemmatimonadaceae bacterium
TCATTCCATTACCGGCCGATACATCCCGTTTCGGCTGTGGCCTGTCTGGCAACTCACTGACGACGAGCGGATGCTCGGGCCGAGTGGGGAGTCCTGCTGTTTGCGGGTATCCTTTCCACTCTCTGAGTGTCCTGACCGCATCCTCCGGCGTCGGCTTTTCTTCGAAGCCGATGGTCATGCAGATGGTGTGACCGTGCTCGACAGGAACGCGATTCGTATGCGCACTCACCTTGAACGATGCGTTGAGAACCTCGCCGTCTTCGTATTTGCCCAGAAGCTTCAGCAGCTCGCGCTCGAGTTTCGGCTCTTCCTCGGAGATGTATGGGATGACATTGCCGAGGATGTCGAGTGACGGCACACCAGGATATCCTGCGCCCGAAACTGCCTGCATCGTCGAAAGAAAGAGCTGCTTGATACCGTACCGCTCGTGCAACGGCGCAAGCGCGACGGCTGCGACAGTGGCGGAGCAATTTGCGTTCGTCACGATTGCGCCAGACCACGACCGATGTTTGCGCTGGCACTCGAGAAGCCCGAGATGGTTTCCATTCACTTCCGGAATCACGAGAGGGACATCGGGCTCCATGCGGAAATTTTTGGCATTGCTCAACACGAACCTTCCTGCCTGCGCAAATGCCGCTTCAACTTCGCCGGCGACGACTGCATCCAGTGCCGAAAAAACGATTGGAGCGGTTACGCCGCTGGGGTCGCATGCAATCACCCGTCGACCCATGATCGATTGGGGAGGAGACGCGCCCTCGAGCCACCGAGTGACTTCGCCGTACCTTTTGCCAGCTGATCTCTCCGACGCCGCGAGCTCTTTGAGCTCAAACCACGGATGATCCACCAGGAGGCGGACGAACATCTGACCAACGGCACCCGTTGCTCCCAACACTGCCACGGGCCACTTTGCTTTTCGGTTACGCGGAAGCTTCATGGTCATCGAGCAAGCACCGTCCGGGCGAGTCGCTCGTAACTGTCGACGCTCGTCCTCAGCTCTTCGACGTCGATGTATTCGTCCGGCGTGTGGGCGACGTGGATGGAACCGGGGCCAAAAAGGAACGGTTCGCCCCAGTTGGATAGCAGCGGGACGTCCGAGGTGTACGCGACTGGCCCCGTCTGAAACCCCGGAACTGTTGCAAAGCGCTGCGCTGGGATGTGAGACCCGAATTCGACTTCCGCCCGCCCTTTGGCCCAATCCAAAACCATTTTTTTTATTGGCTCGACGTTGGTCACGAGGCGAAACATGATCTCGGCTTCGGCGTGTGCGGGAATGATGTTAGCCTCGGTCCCGCCCTTTATTGTCCCAATGTTCACGGTTGTTTCGCCGAGTACGGGGTCGGCTGGAAGCGGCAGCTTTCGTATAGTTGGCAGTAGCTCGAGCAGCGGCTCGATCGCCGACTGCCCGAGGTGCGGGTAGGCCGAATGAGCTTCTCGGCCGCGGGTTCGAATCGTCGCTCGCAATGATCCTTTGGCTCCGCTCGCCAACTTGCTCTCTGTTGGCTCTCCATTGATCAGAAAACGGCTCTTCGTCCCGAGATTATTCGCGGCGCGCGCTCCGTCGGAACCCTTTTCCTCGCCAACGACGAACAGGAGCTCGACGTTTTTTTCTCCTCCCGTAACGAGACGGTCGGCCGCAACCATCATGGCCGCCGCGATTCCTTTCGCGTCTGAGGATCCGCGTCCAAAAAGCCGCGCGCCCTCGAGTCGAGGTGGGAAAAACGGCGGCACGGTGTCGAGGTGCGTGGAGAATGTGACTCCGCCGCTGCCGCCTGAGCGTGATGCCCAGACATTTGCGCGGCCTCGAGAAACTTCCTGGAGAGTGACGTTCCAACCTCGAGCGACAAGCCAGCGCGAAACGAAGTCCACCGCACCCGACTCCTGCCCCGTTGTCGATTGCAACGTCAGAAGCTCCGCGGCGAGCGACACGACATCCGTCATGCGGAGAACTTACCTCCGGCGGCGATAGGTGTCAGGCGGCTCGGGAAGAGAAAAGAAACCGGACTCGCAGGCGCTGACCGCGTCGTCAGGGCGACGGGTCGAGCTGAGTCGCGGCGGAGCGGGCTGCCACGCTCTCGACCCCCTGCGCGTGCTCGACGAACATTTGCTGGACGAGGCGGTTTGCTTCCTTTACGTACGAGTCGTGGTCCCGCTCTCCGACTTCTCCGATGTGCCGAAGTGATTCGTTCCCCAACATCCGGCCGCCCTCGCGAAAGGTCTTGAAGGTGTCTTCGGCTTGGCGAGCCATGACGATGTCTCCGACGAGCCGCAGGAAATCGCTCTCGCGCGCGGCATCAGCAAGATCACGCACGGCGCCGAGCGCCGCACCGACAATCCGTTTCGCGTTGCCAGTGTCGGCACCAAGGTCCGATTGATAGCTCTCGAGCATGCGTTGATGCTCCCGCATGTGCGGTATGTGCCGCGAGCAAAGGTCGCGGAATCGAGCGTCCTCTGCCTGCTGCTCATGGTCTTCGAGCGCCCGAAGAAATGCCCCGTGCTGCATGACTGCATTGTTGATTTGGCTTTTCAGGAAATCACTTCCGCGATCCATGTCTAGCTCCATTAGTTGCGATTTCTGCTGTTCGCTGCTGTTCTCTGACGGTTCTAGGGGAAGCGAAACTTGTGCCTGAAATCCCTTGCTTTGGCGATGGCAAAAGGCTAAGTTTCTAGACCCGAATATGTGCCGAAGAGTCGGCGCGTAAGTTACGGCAGAGCAGGAGCTTACATTGGCCTCAATAAGGAGGAGCATCAAGAGGCGTGGGAAGGACAAAACGGTGGTCAAGAGAACGGTCAGGATCAAGCCAATGAATCCCACTGAAAAGTGCGGCAAGGGCACCACGGTGACCCAGCTCTTTCGAGTTGAAGAGCAGCTCGATCAAGCCAAAGTGCACCACCTCGTTTTTTTCGACCGACACGGCTGGTATTGCGAGCACGGCAAACAGTGCGGTGTAGTGAAGGACGTGCAAAAATTCACGAGACGCAGGACTTAGCGACTAACCACGGATGGATGAGAGCATGATTGCAAGACAGGATACCTACAACGAAAAGACCGACGTATGGGCGAGACTTTCCGCCCCGGTTCCCTCTGGTGTTATCTCCTGGAGACAGGATGGAAAAGTGACCGCGCGCGACGGCAAGTACTTCGCCCGCTTTGTCGCTTACATCGAGGCAAATACGGTACGTGAAAGACTCGACTCGGTCGTGCCCGGCGAGTGGGACCTAACGCTCGAGTTGCTCCCGCCGATTCAGGTAGAGGATGGAGACGGTCCCCAATGCTCCTTCAAGGCGCGGCTCCAGATCCTCGGCGTCATTCGAGAGGACATTGGTACGGGCCGCGACTACAAGCAGGCATCTACCGATGCTTTCAAGAGAGCTGCGGTACGCTTCGGAATCGCCCACGAGCTGTACGCATACGAGCAGAACTGGGTCGAGATGGATGGCGATGGCAAGTACGCTAAGCCACTCGAGGATCCGCAGGCCGCGTACATCAGGCGATACGGCAGACCACGTCCCGCGACAGTCGCTGTAGAAACTGGCAACCCGGGAAGTGGAGCGGAGGCAGTGACCTCCTCGCCCATAGCACCTCCATCAATCCTCACGGACATGGACATAGTGAGCTGCCCAAAGTGCGGAGGACGGATGTGGGACAACCGGCTGACGAAGCGGAACCCGCGCGCTCCGGATTACAAATGCCAGAATCGCTCGTGTGATGGCGTGATCTGGCCGCCAAAGCCCGCGGTTCAGGCGCCGCCGGCCAGCGAGAAGCGACAAGACGCCGGCGTGGGGGCGTCGGCGCTCGCTGGAGCAGAGGAGGAGCTTCCATTCTAGGCAGCGAAGCAGCGCGCTGACATTTCAGTTCCCTGCAATAAAAAGGGCGAGCACGCGTGCTCGCCCTTTTTATTGCTCGCCGATTCACCTCTTACGCCTGCGAGCAGCCTTCGGTGCGGTACCCGGACTCGACGGTTGGACGTATTCGTCTGCAGTACCCGACGTCGTATCTCCGTACTCGTAGATGTGCGCTGCAGCGTGGTTGAGTACCCACGTCGGAGAGGCCGCGAAGGATTTCGGCGCGATCGCCCCGTACGCCTTGAGGAACGCGCTTGCCACGCGGGTCTCCGCGCTCGGCTTTCCATCTTCCAATGGCGTTTGAGGAGCAATCACCGTTACACGATCCGGGATCGCCTGAACCTCCTTCGCAATCTGTGCGGCCCGACGTAAGTCGGTGGCTGGCAGCGGCCGCATCAAGAACGGAATCGCATACTGCTTGAACTGGGTTTCCATGCTCGCGTTCCACGCGGCCTGTTGCGGATCGGCCGGATCGAGAAGCGAAACGATAGTGGCCGGGTCGCCGGCGATCACGAAGCCGTACATCTCCTCGTTATTCGGGTACGGAATGAGCCACTTGCCATTATCGAGATGCGCGAGAGATCCACGCTCGAACGGATTCGGCCGATCTCCGAAGCTCTTGGCCTCCTTCGCATTGTTGCTCAACGCCACACGCCTTCCTTCAGCCTCGATCACTCTCTTGGCGATGGTGACGCGGTCGCGACCGAGCCCGCAGTGGACGTAGTACCTGCCCTTTCCTGTACGTGCAATTTCGCGGAGCTTGTTTAGCGAGGCCTCGTTGTCGCTCACCCAGGGAAGCATCGGCGCCTGGATAAATTGCAGATTCAGCTTGCGTGCTTCGTCTCGCTCGGCACTGATGCCCTCGCGCTCGATGATCACGCCGGGATGCTGAAGTGAGATCACGGCCGTTACTCCTTCTTTCTTCAGGCGCTCCATGGTCGTGTCGTCAGGATAAGCTCCGAAAATGAACTGAGCTCCGCCCGCGATGCTGTACGTTCCACCGTTCCCGCCGCCGGCGACTCCCGCAAGGAGTCTCTGGGGATCGGACCATTCCCACGCAGTCGCAACGGCCAGCAGCGTGAAGATCGCGGCAATCCCCCACCGTGTGTTCCGGCTTCGCGCTCTGAACATTATTCCCACAATCCAGCGCGTCACGACGAGCGAAAGAACGAGATAGAGCAGGATCACTACGATAAGAACGTGGTCCTGTGAGCTTTGCTCCCAACCGGCTCTTCCCATTCCTTGCGTTATGTATCGAACCGGTCCAACCAGGACAATCGTTCCAAGCACGAGGCCAACCAGCAGCCACATGTAGAAAAATGTGCCAAGGGCCGTACCAGCCCCTGGCCTTACTCGCGCCGACGCATCACCTGCCACGGTCGCATCACCTCTCAATTTTGGTGCGGTTGGTCCGACTGACGTCTCCGGTCAGTCCTTCTTCTTTGGAATAAGCAAACACCCAGCCAACGGATCGACGGACACCGACAAAGGGGTGTCGGGAAGGACCTCTCCGTCAGCCTGGGCCACCATCGGGGGGACAGTCTCGATGTGGAATTCGCGGCCTGAGCGATAAAACAGGCATGGATCGGCACTAAAGTCCTTTTTGAGCATCCTCCAAAGAATCCGGAACGAATCCCAGAGCGAGTCTGGAGAAAAGACGCAGGCGTTGAGGAGTCCGTCGTCGTGCACGATCCCATCGCCGAACGCTACGAGGTCATTGAGGACGGCGCCGAAATTGGCGACGAGTATCGCCGATGCCCGCCGTTCGTACAAAGAGCCGTCCACGGTCAGACGGAGGTCGAATTTCTGGTTGCGCAGGACGGCTTTGAAGCCGCCTACTACGTAAGCCATGAATCCGAACCGTTTCTTCAGTTTTGCGGGAGCCTCCATCATCATCGTCGCATCCAGACCGACGCCAACTCCGATCGCGAACCTCCGACCATCGCCAAGCCTGCCGAGATCGAGCGTGGCTTGGTCGCCGCTGAGAAGCAGCGGAACGGCGCGAGCAGGGTTCAGCGGAATTCGGAGGGTCCGCGCTACGACGTTGGCTGTTCCACCTGCAAGGACGCCGACCGGGGGGCCCTGGTGGGCCAATGCACCGAGCACCTCCATCACTGTGCCGTCACCTCCCAGCGTGAACACGGCATCGTACTTGTGGGCGTGGGCCTTTGCCAATACAGCTGCGTGGAGTGGTGCCTCGGTCGGCATCGCGTCGCAAAGAACGCCCGCATCCGCGAATGCTTTTTTCGCTCGGCCCTGAATCCGTGCTCCGCGCCTCGAGGCGGGATTGATTATGAGAAGGACGCGCTCGATTCTGCGCGGGGCGACTTTCATCGCCGTCGCGGCACTCACGCCGCGTCCAACACTTTCCGCACCTGCACGGCCAGGTTCTCCGCGGTGAACGGCTTCTGGATGAAGGAAGTGTTCGGATCATGCAGTCCGCGACGCAGGATCTCGTCGTTGGTGTACCCCGACATGTAGAGAACACGAACTGTTGGCCGAAGATTCTGCAGTGCTTCGACGAGCTCTCGACCGCTCATCGCCGGCATAACGATGTCGGTCAGCACGAGATCCATCTCTTTAGCGGGATCGGACGCGAGCTGCAGGGCGTCTCCGCCGTGCTGCGCTGCCAGGACTGAATATCCACGCGATCTCAGCACTCGCTCCACGAGTTCCCGCACGGCGCTATCATCTTCCACAAGAAGAATGGTTTCGGTCCCGAGCGGAGGAGAGAGCTCGTCTTCCACCGCGGGTTTTGCCAGAGCGCAAGCATCGGTACGCGGAAAAGAGACTTTGAACGTCGTCCCCGCCTGCGGAGCACTAGTCACCGATATCGCGGCGCCGGACTGCTTGACGATCCCGTAAACGGTCGACAATCCAAGCCCCGTTCCTCTCCCGTGACCTTTCGTCGTGAAAAACGGTTCGAAAATCCGCGCCTGAGTAGCCTGGTCCATTCCCACTCCGGTATCCGACACCTGTAGCGTCACGTAGTCCCCCACATTGAGCTTGGCCGCAACCGCATCGGCTTCATTCCGCACGGTATGATTCGCGGTGACGAAAGTCAGCACACCGCCCGACGGCATCGCGTCTCGCGCGTTCAGTGCAAGATTCATGAGGATTTGCTGAAGCTGCCCGGGATCAGCAGTGACGAATCCCAAATCCGCGCCGTGCTCGATGCTAATCTGGATGTCTTCTCCGATCAGGCGTCGAAGCATTGGCTCGAGATCGTCAAGGGTTCGATTGAGATCGACGACGCGCGGCTGCAGGAGCTGTTTTCGACTGAATGCGAGAAGCTGCTGCGTCAGACCCGCCGCACGATCAGCGGCCTTTTTGATTTCCGTGAGATCGTCTTCCTGCTCCCTCTCCAGATTCGATGCGCCGAGGAGGAAGTCGATCCGTCCGGATATCACTGTGAGAAGGTTGTTGAAGTCGTGAGCTACGCCGCCAGCCAGCTGACCGACAGATTCCATCTTCTGCGCCTGGCGCAGCTCCGTTTCGAGCGTGACGTGTTCGGTGACGTCGCGAAGGTTCACGAGAAGACCGTCCACACCGGCGACTTCGGAAAGATTGGTTAGTGACACATCCATGATGCGCCACGAACCGTTTCGGTGCCGGTAGCGCGCTTGTCCGAACAGAGTAGTTCCGGGAGTGGCCTGGACATCGCGAATCAGCTCGCGCACGGCCGGCCAGTCCGCGGGATGGATCATGTCCCGAGCGTTGAAGGCGAGCAGCTCTTCCTCTCGGTAACCCAGGACCCGCGCCATTGCCGGGCTCACGTAGGTGCGGGAACCGTCGGGCCTGGCAATGATGATGACGTCGTCGACATTCTCGATGATTGCGCGAAACCGCATCTCGCTTCGTTTCAGCGCTTCTTCGCGTTTTTGCAGCGTCTCGGCCATCGCGTTCAGACTCGTGCCGAGCGCTCCGATTTCATCGGTGTCGGTG
>DASQPS010000377.1:0-2640 GCA_035643845.1 Gemmatimonadaceae bacterium
TGGTCCGCTCATCCGAATTACGGTTTGCTCGCCACCGTCCTCGGCGTTCGTCCCTCGAGTCCCGGATTTCGTACAGTACGCATAGCGCCCGCGCTCGGTCCACTTCGTCACGCGGAAGGACGTATCCCGCATCCCCTCGGCGACATCGTGGTTCACTTCACCCGCGAGGGCGAGCACGGACTCCGCGCCGACATCACCCTTGCGCCCGGGCTTTCCGGCGAGCTGGTGTGGCGCGGCGCGCATCGACCGTTACACGAGGGGCACCAGCTGATCCAACTCCGCTGATGAGAAGCGAGAACTAACCGGTCGCGGTATCGGGTATCAGGTACCTGGTACCGCCTTTCAGTTTTTCCGCCTTTCACCTACCGGCTTTCACGTCTTCCATGCCTTGACACGTATATGCTCCCTAGCGTATATTCATCGACGTGCAGTCAGTATTCGAGATCATCGCCGAGCCAAACCGACGCGCCATACTAGGCCTTTTGGTCTCTTCAGAACGGTCCGTAGGAGAGATCGAGACGAAGCTGCGGATGACCCAGCCGACCGTGTCCAAGCACCTGCGTGTGCTCCGTGACGCCGGTTTCGTGGAATCCACGGTAGACGCACAGCGCCGTGTCTACCGACTGAAGCCTGAGCCACTGCAGGAAGTGGAAAAGTGGCTGGCCCCGTTCCGACGGTTCTGGTCCACCCACCTCGATGCGCTCGAACGTCATCTCGACCGCGTCAATCAACCAACGCCACCGAAAAGGAAGCCAAGGAGACAAAAATGACGACCGCTCAGAAATACGAACCGGGTCCCGCTACCGCCGCGCAGGTGCGAAAGAACGAGGGAGACACATGGACGCTCGTCCTCGACAGAGATCTTCGTCATCCGCCGGAAAAAGTTTGGGAAGCGTTAACGGACCCCGCACAGCTCCGCGAGTGGGCGCCGTTCGACGCCGATCGTAGTCTGGCGACGGCCGGAAGCACGGTGAAGCTCACGACCGTGGGAGCGCCCGGGCCTCACGTTACCGAAACGAAAATCACGCGAGCGGATGCTCCGAAAGTGCTCGAGTACAACTGGGGCGGCGGTAACATCCGGTGGGAGCTCAAGCCTTCAGGCCGCGGCACGCACCTGACACTTTGGGCCAACATCGACCGCCGCTACATAGCCATGGGTGCTGCCGGTTGGCACATCGCACTCGACGTTCTGGATCACCTTCTCAGCGGAGACCACATCGGCCGCATCGTTGGTCCCGAAGCGATGCGGTTCAAAGGGTGGCAGCGCTTGAACGCCGAGTATGCAAAGCAGTTTGGCGTCAAAAATCCCAGTTAAATCTTTCTTCTGGGTCGCCTGACTGCGTCTTCGGCGTTGCCGAGTCGACGAGCAGTGTCAACGCGGTGCAGACACGACTCCAGCCGCAATCAGTGAGTTGACTGACTCGATCACCGCTTGCAGCGAGGAGTATCGCGGCGCGTATCCAAGTCTCTGACGCGCTTTGGCGATGCTGCCGTGCGGCGAATGGGCGATGTGATCCCATGTCGCCGCCGCCTCGTCTGCGCTAACGGTGTGTTGCCACTCTTCCCACGGCAGGAACTCGAGCCGCGGTCGCTGGCCGAAGTGTGCGTAGATCGCTTCGGCATAGTCGCGCAAACTCATTGGCGCGGGTGAGACAACGTGGAAGCTTTCGCCCACAGCATCATCTGGATGATCCAGCGCCAACTCAAACGCCTGCGCGACATCGTCGGCGTGGACGTGGTGTACTGTTTCCATTCCTTCGTTCGGCAGAACGAGCACGTCACCGCGAGCGATGCGCGTGAACACGCCGGGATTGAAATGTCCGGCAGGGTTGACCGGATTCCATCCCGGCCCGACCAGGTGACCCGGGTGAAGGACGACGGCGCGCGCATCGCCGCGCCGAGTAGCGTCGAGCAGAAGCTGTTCGATCGCTGCCTTCTTGATTCCGTATTCGCCGAACGGGTGTCGCGGCATATCTTCAGTTACGCCACTTCCCGCGTCCCGCTTCCCGCCTCCCGCTTCGCGCCCATGCACCCACATCGTGCCGCAGTGAAGTAGCAGCGTTTGTCGAGGCCGTATAGCATCGACCAATTGTTGCGCGCTCTCGGGCGTGAAGCATATGAGATCGACGACTACATCGGCGTCGAGCGCAGCGATGCGCGACCCGAACGTTCCTGCTTTCTCCTCGGCGACGCGATCGATCTCGATGCTTTTTACTTTAGTCCAAGCGCGATTTGGAACGTAGGCCGCGCGTTTGCCGCGACTGGCGACGATGACGTCGTGTCCCGCGTTGACCAGTCGCGGGACCAGGAAGGTGCCGATGTGGCCTGTACCGCCGATGACGACAATTCGCACTCGGACAACGTACAGATTTGCTTGACGACCGCCAGTCTTCGCGGGCCGCCGCTATATGAGCGGCCGCGTCTCAATCCACTAGCTTGAATGCACGATGTCAACAAAAGATCGCGGCCCGTCCAATTTCGACGGTCGTTATGCAAAGGAGTTTCTTGCTGGCTGGGGCACAATGGATTTCAACGGCCACATGGGGAACACTGCGTACTTGAATCTCGCCGCCGACGTGCGCATGGCATTTTTCGCCGAGCACGGATTCCCGCCGACTGAATTCCGCCGGCTCGCGATCG
>DASQPS010000378.1:0-2011 GCA_035643845.1 Gemmatimonadaceae bacterium
CCCTCCGGAGACCCAAGCACTGGCGCCCATCCCTTTCGCACGAGATCGATCTGATCGTGCGTGAAGTCACTGTCCGGTCCATAGAAACCGGCGAAGCGAAGAATGATTCCGGTCCCGCCGCTCGCCGAGAAATTCGAAGCCGCGCGCTCGGCGTCGAGTACGGCGCGATTGTAGCGCACCGTCTTCACCGGCGAGGTCTCAGTGAGCCACTTGTCTCCGCCGTCCGCGTAAATTGGAGCGAAAGATTCCTGAAGCAGACGCTCGACACCCGTCTGGCTCGCGGCCGCTGAAATGTTAGCCGAGACGTAGCGTCGAACCTTTGAGTTCGTTCGCCACGCCCACGGCAGAAATACTTTGGAGCTCGCTGGAATGCTCGTCGCGAGATTGATGACCGCGTCATGGCCTTTGACGGCGGCGCGAACTGCATCGAGGTCGAAGAGGTTTACCTGCACGGGGTCAGCTCCAACGCGGGCCAGCTCGGAGCTCTTCTGAGGAGAGCGGGCCACCGCGGTAACGCGATGTCCGCGCTGCACGAGGAGGGGCACGGCTCTCCGGCCGATGACGCCAGTGGCGCCGGTTACGAAAATTTTCATTCGAGATCGGCGACGCAAATCGTATGCGTGGTCTGGCGGAGAGCGATCGCCAGCCGGACATTTGGAGCTAACGATAGACTATTTGCTGAAGAGGCTTCGAATGCTGCGTCGTCTGCTTTTGTATTGCAGTGCCGTATTGATGACCCCGACCGCCGCGGCGGTGTCGCAAGTAATGAGCGCGTCGATCGGGACCGATTTGCCGGCCGGCGTCAGTGAGGTCCTCGCGCGATTCGATTCTGTGCGCGAGGGGGGAGGCGGATCGCTTTTCGCCGATAATGCGGTGTTCGTGAACGAATTCGGCGGTCAGGTCCAGTCCCGAGCCGCAATGGATTCGACCTTGGCGGCGATGTACGGCACGCCGGTTTCCGCCGGCGCGAAAGTCGAGCGCATTGACCGCAAGGCGCGGATTCTTTCGCCTGATCTGGTGGTCGTCGACAACATCGATCGACTCTCCGGTCAGAAAGACGCGCGGGGCCGGAACGTCCCGCCGCGCACGATACACAGCACGCTCATCCTCAGACAGCAGCAGCCCCGCGACTGGCGCATCGTTTACTACCGCGCCGGCGACGATCGAAACCTGAACCTGGAGAACCAACAACGCGTGACGATCGACGCGCTCGAAAACGACTGGGCCAATCTCGCCAGATATCGCGATGACAACGCTAAACTTCCACCGCCGGCACGGGGCGAGAACCGCGTCGTCTTCTATGGAAATTCCATCACCGACGTCTGGGCAAAGGATTTTCCGACGATGTTTCCAGGGAAACCGTACATCGGACGCGGAATCTCAGGTCAGACGACGCCGCAGATGCTGGTGCGGTTCAACCAGGACGTCGTGGCGCTCAAGCCGAAAGTCGTCGTCATCCTCGCGGGAACCAACGACATCGCGGGCAACACCGGTCCTTCCACGCTCGAGATGATCGAAGACAACCTTCGCTCGATGACGGAGATCGCCAAAGCCAACGGAATTCGGGTGGTGCTCTCGTCAGTTCTTCCGGTATTCGACTACGCGTGGCGGCCCGGTCTCGAGCCAGCACCCAAAATCATCGCGCTCAATGCGTGGATGAAACAGTACGCCGCCAAGTCCGGCGCAGTTTATCTGGATTATCACACACCCATGAAAGACGCGCGAAACGGACTGCGCGCTGACCTCACGAATGACGGCGTGCATCCGACCGAAGCCGGGTATCGCGTAATGGCGCCGCTCGCGGAGAAGGCGATCCAGGAAGCTCTGCGCCGCTAGCTACTGCGCGATTCGCTCCTGCACCAGCGACAGGGCTTCTTCGTCCTTCGGCGCAGCAGTCGCACACTTCTCGCGGCGCATTCGCCAGAGAGCTACCGCGAGCGAGATGTTGACGTCGATTGCCTGGCTTCGCGATACTCCCGTCGATGGCGCGACAAGAGTTCGGGAAACGGAG
>DASQPS010000379.1:0-5275 GCA_035643845.1 Gemmatimonadaceae bacterium
CCGAAAACTGTGTCGCCGGGCGCGCGGAATGGAACGAATGGGCGCGTCGGTTGATCCACGCGCGGAGCCGTCCGCGCTCCAAGTGATCCGCATAGCACGAGCGCCGACAACAGCATGACTCGCAGAGTCATTACTGGCCCCTGAGGTTTTTTTCCGAGCGGCAATATTGGTGAGACTGGTAGCGAAGGCAAGGAAAACCTTTGCGGCAAGGAGAAAAGGCGGCGCCAGGTACCCGGCACCTGGTACCGCCTTTGACCTTCCCCGTTTCCGCCTTTCACTCTCACACCAACCGATGCGTCATGCTATTCTTCTCTCATGGCGCGTCGCTTCACCGTCCGTTCGTTCTCGGCCGCGTTCGCAATCTGCTTTGCATTCGTGACCGTCCATCCCGCATTCGCGGACCCGTGCCCTGTTCACGAGCCGGCTTTTGCGAACATGTCGATGGCCGGCCACCACACACACCACGCACCACGCGGCCACGATTCGAAGTCGCACCACTGCACTTGTGTGGGCTGCAGCGATTGCGTCTCGGCATTCGCGCTCGTCACACCGTCGCTTACGTTCGCGCCCGCCACCATTTCGGCCGGCACCGAAACACCCGTGCCGCCGGCGCAAATTGCCGCGAACACGCGGAGCGAACACTCTCTTCCCTTTTCCACTGCGCCTCCACAACCGCTCATCGGTTGACGCAGTAACTGGCCGGCGTTTAGGCCGGCCGTGCTTCCGAGCGACGGAAGCGCCAAGTCAAACAAGAGAAAATCGGTTCGATAGCTCTGTGGAGGAGCGCATTCAATGCATTCGATCAGCAGGTGGGCGGGAATTATTTCCGCTCTGTCGGTTCTTGCCGCCAGCGCCACTGCGCAGCAGTCGACGCCACCAGACACAACGCAGCGCGACACACTTCGACGCAACATCCCACCAGATACTGCTCAACGTGACACGGTTCGACGCAACGCCACACCCTTCGACACGGCTCAACGCGACACCGCACAACGCGACACCGCCCAACGCGACACACTTCGGCGCGATTCCTTGCCGCCCGAGACCGCGCGGCGGTCCGTCCAGCTCCATGCGGTAACTATCACCGCTGCGCCGGCGGATCGCGCCGAAGCATCAACCGCGACGCACGTATCGCAGGCTGAGATTCAACAGACGCCCGCATCGAATCCCTGGGACCTGCTGCGCCAGACAGCCGGCGTCGAAGTGCATTTGCAGGGGCAAGGTCCGGGCTTCGCCAGCGACGCGTCCGTGCGCGGATTCAGCAGCGATCACTCCACCGATCTCGCGCTCTGGATCGACGGCGTTCCAATAAACGAACCGGTCAACGGACACGCCGAGGGCTACAACGACTGGAGCGTCATCTTTCCAGGAGCGGTCCGCGACGTCGACGTAATCAAAGGTCCGACGAGCGCGCTCTTCGGAAACTTCGCGCTGGCCGGGGTCGTGAACGTTCGAACCGTCGAGCGGACGACTACGACTCGCGCCGATGTCACGGGCGGAAATTTCGGGCGCGGCGAAGCCTCAGTCGTTACGGGATTCGATCACGGTGCCAGTGGTGGCGGAGTCTTCGGCCTGCGCGCGACTCACGAGAACGGCTTCCGTCCCAACGGCAAAAACGATCTGACTCAAGGGCACGCGCGACTGGTGCGTGATCTTTCACCATCCGCGACGATCGACGCGGGTGTCGAGCTCTATGGCGCGCGCTGGGATTCGCCAGGGTATTTGAGTGAAGACGAGTTCGCACAGAAGCAGTACGACATCGTCTCCAATCCAACGGACGGCGGTTACAAGCAGCGCGCACAGGAGCGGCTTAGTCTGCGGGTTACGCGCGGCGCCAATCTTCTCTGGCGCACCACTGGCTACGCAACCCAGGGACGCTGGCAGCTCTTTCTGACCATTCCACCAGCGGGCGGAAAGTTCGAGGGCACGGGAAGTCAGACCGAAGAAGAGGACAGGCGCTACGGGTTCGGTCTCACCAGCGCGCTCAGCTACGCGAGCCCCGTTGCCGACATCACACTCGGCGGCGAGGGACGGCTCGACAACGCCAGCTATGAGAACTGGTTCACGACGTCGCGCCAGCGCGATTCGTCAGCGGTCCTCCTCAAAGGTCGACAGCTATCTGGCGGACTCTTCGTTCAATCCGCCCTCGATGTCAGTCCACTCCTGCGCCTCGACCTGGGCGCTCGGTACGACGCCGTTCGAACAACGTCGCTTCCAGTCGCAGGACAAAATCTCGAGGCCATTCACGGCGTATTCTCTCCCAAATTCGGCGCGCTCGTCCACCTCACTTCTGCGCTCGGCTTGTACGGCAACGTGTCGAAAGGCTTTCGCTCTACGAACGGCGTGCTCGAAGATCCAAGCCTCGAGCCGATCGTCGCCTGGGCGTACGAGTCCGGACTGAAGCTCGATAACAGTGCGGTCAGCGCATCCGTCGATGTATTCCGGATGAACGTCAGCAACGAGCAGACATTCAACCCACTCACGTCGGGTTCGTTCAGCGGCGGCTCGAGCCGGAGACAGGGAATCGAGTTGGATGTCCGAGCGCCGGTTTCCTCGCTCGCCACGCTATCCACTCAGTGGACTCTCAACGATGCGCGGTACACCAACCAGATTCTCGTATCGGAGGATCCAGCGGAGCCACCAATGGACGTTTCCGGGCTTCGGGTCTACAACACTGCGCGCTACATCGGAGCGGCAGCGCTCGATCTCATGACGGACGACGGCGTCACGCCCGGGAAGTGGAACGTGCGACTGGGCGGCAACTGGGTCGGGCCGTACTCACCGTTCGACGAGCCCGGTGTGGTGCTCGGGTCTTATGGGCTGATGCACTTGAGTGGGCGGGTTCGCCTTTCACGCGCGGCCGTGCTGGACGGCGGTTTGAGGAATCTCTTCGATCGCGCGTACCCGGAAGTTGTCGCCGGCCACATCGTTGCTCCGGGCGAGCCGCGCTCGGTTTACCTCAGTCTTCGGTATCAGCTCTAACCGAACGACTGAGATTCCTGGTCGATCCGCTACTTGGTGGGTTTCTTCTTCCTGACGTAGCGCTTTTCGCCGTTCGCCGTCGTTACAGCCACAAGGTCTGACGGCGCGACACCGCGCTGCGCCGCCGTGAGACGAGGGAACAGCGGACGTTTCTGCCTCGGTTTTGCTTGCAATGAGCCAAGCTTTGTGGCGTGGGCGGCTGGCTTGGCTTGAGCGGATTGTGCGTGCGACGTGGTCGGACAAGCAACGGCGACAAAAATCGCGACTACGCCAAGCGAGAGAATGTTTTTCATCATCTGTCCTATTGAATGACGAGAGTGTACGCGCCCGTCGCGCCCGGCGTTCCCGATAGTTTCGTGGTCGGCGAGATGAGGTAGTAATCCCCAGTCGTCGCAGTGTAGGTCACCTGCGCGTCGGTTGTCGTCGTGTCCTTGTCGTCGTTGCTGGCGACGAGGCCGTTACGCGAATAGATCTCGATGTAGGCGTCGAAAGCGGTCGAGCTCATCGAGACCGTGACGGACTGCCCTGCGGCGAGGAAAATGAAACTGTCGTCCGAGTAAAAGCCGCTGTTGACACAGTCAGTCGTAGTAAGCGTTTGCGCGGTGGTTATCGGGCGAACGACGAACGTTTCCTCGCAGTTGTCGATTGACGACGACACTTGCGCCGAGGACAGTGTGTAGTCGCCCGTCACACGCGAGAGAAACGAGTTCGCGATCATGAAATAATCACCCGCTGGAAGCAATGTCTTGACCGCCGAATTCGTCGTCGTGGAGTCGATGTCGTCGTTCTCGGCAACCACTTGCCCGTTGGGATCTGTCAGCAGAAAATAGGTGTCCCACGTCGCTGATTGGCTGAAGCTATAACCGCCGCTCGTCGGGACGGTGACCTTGTATATGTCGACGTACGACGCATCCGACGACGGGCAGTCTGATGTCGAGAGCGTGCCAGTCACCGTCGAGCCGAACGTATATGCCGTCGCATTTACGAAGGCACAGGGATTCGTCCCATTCGCGATCGCGGTGAACGTTGCCGGCGAAAGTGATGCTACGTTGGCCAGCAAAGTATTGGGCGCTCCGGGAAGAGGCCCGAGCGTCCATCCGCCGATCGTTGCAACGCCGGCAGAATTGGTAGTCGGTGAGCCACCGTTCAGCGTACCGGAGCCATCGCCTATCGAAAAAGTTACGACCACTCCCGGAACGGGAACGCCGACCGAATCCACGACCTTCACCGACGGATTCACAGTAACGGCGGCTCCTGCATTCGCCGTTTGATTGTCGCCCGCCGCCTTCGTGATCGAAGCGGGGGGCCCGGGAACTGGTGGCGCAGATGAATCCGACCCGCAGGCCAGCAGGAGGCCGAGCGAGAGGGAGAGAAGTGCCGGCCGCATAGGGACCATAGCGATTTATCCGAAAAAGAAAACCAACCGGGGAAAAGTCGGTCGCCCAATATCAGACAGATGTTCAACCTGTCAAGAAGCTGTCACGAGATATCGGAGCCGAGGCCTTTGGAACCGGGATCTGCGAGACGGCCGCGACACGTGTCACAGTCTGCCGAACTATCTCTCTTATACGATCGAACTGCCCTCCCGCAATCCATTCGGGCGGGGCCATCCAGTTGCCTCCGACTGCCACGACGTTCTTCTGATGGAGGTAAGTCGTGAAATTCGTAGCGGTTACTCCCCCGCTCGGATTGAATTCGACCCCAACGAACGGCCCCGACAGAAGCTGCAAATAGGGAACGCCGCCGAGCGTTTCGATGGGCCAGAGCTTCATGAGATTGAGGCCAGTCTCGAGCACGGCTTCGATCTCGGATCCGGTCGCGACGCCGGGATAAACCGGCACGTCGTTCTCCAGACAGTAATCGACCACCGAACGGTTGAAGCCGGGCGAGACCACAAACTCCGCTCCCGCATCCTTTGCCTGCTTTGCCTGCGCGACATTGAGAACGGTACCGGCACCGGCGAACATTTCAGGCTGAGCGTCCTTGATGCGCCGCAGCGATTCGAGCGCACCTTTGGTACGCAGCGTGATCTCGGCGATCGGAAGACCGCCGGTTAGCAAGGCATTAGCGAGTGGAATCGCGTTGCTCGCGTCTTCGATTATTATGACCGGGATGATCCGCCAGCGGCGAAGTGCCTCTGTCATGGGAGATGATCTTGTCGGGCTCATTCTTCCTCTTCGGCTAAGCTGTCGTGTTCGGACTTTCTAATGTTGTGTCCAGAGATTGTTCGCAGGATTTGCGTCCATCCATATCCCGTCTACTAGCTGGACTGACTGCACCGCTTTCCCTGCCG
>DASQPS010000380.1:0-6232 GCA_035643845.1 Gemmatimonadaceae bacterium
TATTCAGCTTTGGTGTGTCGCAGGCGCACCACTTCGACGTCGGTCCGGTATCGACTGGAACGACGCTGATGCTCCGCATCCATGGAACGTTTGGAAACGTGAAAGGGCCAATCACCTGCCCCAGGTCACAACTCCAGCAGACGTCCTCCTCATCGCCGTGCTTCGGGACCAATCCCTCGAAGGACACTTTTCATCCGAACATGTTCGGCGGTGAAGTCGCGGCGGGATTCGCGCCGGGATCGAGAGGCATATCGTTCTACGCCGGCGCGGGCGCGACCAGGATCGACCCGCACTTTCAGGTGGGATTCACCGACGCGAACGGCAACGTCGATCAGACGCAGGTGGAGCTGAGATCACCCGTGGTGCGAGCGACAGTCTTTGGCGGAATAACGGCGGCGGTGCGGCAGATCTTTGACGTTGGCGCGCAGATATACTCGGTGCCGGCGGACGCTACGCTGTTTCGGATTATGGGAGGGATTCACATCCTATAGTTGGGAAGGGGGAAGCGGGATGCAGAAAACCGAAAAGGCGGTACCAGGTACCAGGTACCAGGTACCAGGTACCCGCGACCCAAGGGCACGGTTTCTGTACCATGGTCCGTCGCACAGACCTGAGGCATAGAATGAAAACCAACTCGCAACACCAGAAGGACGCGATCACGACCGACCAAAAGAATCGGGTGGACGACGAGCATATCCTCGAGCAGGACAAGCGGCACCTCAAGCAAAGCGAAGAAGAGCCAAACCTCATCCCGAAAAAAGGGCAGAAAAGCCGCCGCCGCCCCACTACGCCCGATTGATAACGGCGGTATTTTGCGGGAACGCTCCACTCGGGAGCGGCACATCTTTGGCGTTGAGTTTGTGACGTGGCAACAGCAATCCCGCCCAAAAGCCCTTCTACAATTCTGAGTCGTCTGTTCGGCCGCTCTCGCGATGGCGAAGAGCTGGTCGGACCGATTCGTGGGGAAGTGCTTGGCGCCGAGCGTCTGGGCGAGCGCGCGCGAGCGGTGGCGCGCGGGCATCACCTGTTGCCGGCGCAGAAACAGCGCGGCTCCGGACCGCTGCTTCTTCGGCTCGACGACACGAAAGCAGTACTCGACAGAGTATCCCTGGAGCTAAACAAGGGCGCCGAAGCCGGTCTCGACATCAGTCCGGCCGGTGATTGGCTGCTGGACAATTTCTACATCGTCCAGGAACACATCCGGGAAATTCGGACCAGTCTGCCCAAGGGCTACTACGAGGAGCTGCCCAAGCTCGCGACGGGCGCTTTGGCCGGATATCCGCGCGCGTACGAAGTGGCAATCGAGCTGATCGCGCACACCGAAGGCCATCTCGACCTCGACAACATCACGTTGTTCGTGCGCGAGTATCAGACAGTTACCGCGCTGCGCATGGGCGAGCTGTGGGCGATACCGACGATGCTCAGGCTCGGACTCGTCGAGAACATTCGCCGAATGGCACTGCGGGTTGCGGCGCGTCTCAAGGAAGTGGAGTCAGCCGACAAATCAGCGGCGGTGCTTCGCGAGGCGAGTGAAGAATCTCCGCAGGCGCTTGCCGCGGCGCTCGCCGCTTTCGTCGACGATCATCCTCCGTTCACGCCGACGTGGGTCGCGCGCTTTCTGCAGCAGGTCCGCTCTTACCAGACGAATTTCACTCCGCTGATCTGGCTCGAGCAATGGATCGCTGAGGACGGGCCGAGTGCTGAAGAAGCGGCAACACGGTCGAACCGTCGAGTGGCGCTCACGCAGGTCACCGTCGCGAACAGCATCACGAGCCTTCGCACTATATCGCGACTCGACTGGAAGGATTTTTTCGAATCGCAGAGCGCGACGGAAAAACTTCTTCGTCAGGATCCGAGCGGCCACTACGCTTCGATGACTTTCGGCACACGCGATCACTATCGCCACGTCGTCGAGAACGTTGCCAAGCGGGTCAAGCGACCTGAAGAAGAGATTGCGGAAGAAGTCATCGCGCTCGCACGGGCCGCGGATCCGAGCGACACGCGACACGCGCACGTCGGCTACTTCCTCGTCGACAAAGGACGCGCTGTCCTCGAAGAAAAGGTCGGCTACACTCCGCCCTTCGGCGAATGGGTTTACCGGCAGACGCAGCGACACCCTAACACGCTCTATTTCGGTGGCATCAGCGTGTTCACGACGATCGCGCTGGCGGTGATTCTCGAGGTCGCGGAAAGGGCACCGCCATCCGTGCGGCTCATCATCGGGCTCGTCGCGTTAATTCCCGCCAGCGAGATCGGAATCAGCGTCATCAATCAGCTGATCACGCTGCTGATGCCGCCGCGCATTCTTCCAAAGCTCGAGCTGCGTGACAACGGCATTCCCGAAGATTACATGACGGCTGTGGTCGTGCCGACACTTCTGAGCAGCGTTCACGGAGTGGAAGAAGCCCTCGAGCACATCGAAGTGCAGTATCTCGCTAATCGCGATCCGAATATCCAGTTCGCGATACTCAGCGACTTTACGGACTCACCGACCGAGCATCGCGACGACGACGAAGAAATTCTCAACGCCGCGACGTCCGGGATGCGCGCGCTCAACTCGAAATACAGAAATGGCGAGGGAGATGTTTTTCTTCTTTTCCATCGCCAACGACTCTGGAATCCCAAACAGGGCGTGTGGATGGGATGGGAGCGCAAACGGGGGAAGCTGGCGCAGTTCAACAAATTTCTGCGCGGCGGGGCGAAGGACGCGTTCAGCACCATCGTGGGAGATACGAGCCGGCTGCCGTTCGTCCGCTATGTAATTACGCTCGACTCGGACACGGTTCTACCGCGGGACGCGGCGCAGCTGCTCGTCGGGAGCATCGCGCATCCGCTCAATCGCGCTCGCTACGATGCGGCGGTTGGCCGGATAGTCGAGGGTTACGGAATCATCCAGCCGCGTGTGGGCGTGTCGCTGACCAGCGCGCACCGGTCGTTCTTCGCAGCGATTCATTCGGGACATCCCGGCGTCGATCCCTACACCACGGCGGTGTCCGACGTCTATCAGGATTTGTTCGGCGAAGGGAGCTTCACGGGAAAAGGCATCTACGATGTCGACGCGTTCGAGGACGCGACTCACGGCAAGTTTCCGGAGAACACGCTCCTAAGTCACGACCTCATCGAAGGGACATACGCTCGCGCCGGACTCGCGACGGACATCGAAGTCTACGACGATTATCCAGCACGATACCTCGCCTTCACGCGTCGCAAACATCGCTGGATTCGTGGCGACTGGCAGCTCGTTGGGTGGCTGCAAGGCACGGTACCAGGTCCCGACGGCCCAGTACCCAACAGGCTCTCCGCGATTTCGCGCTGGAAAATCTTCGACAACCTCCGCCGCAGTCTCGTCGAAATCGCGCAGCTCGTAATGCTGGTGATCGGGTGGGCACTGCTGCCACGATTCGCCGTTGGCTGGACGGCACTCGTGCTGGTGGCGATTGCGTTCCCGTGGCTATTCTCGCTGGCAATATCTCTGGTCCAACCGCCGCGCGATCAATCATGGCTCGCGTACTACCTAGCTGTTGGCCGGGATGCGATAACGAACGCGCAGCAATTTCTTCTCGCCATCGTATTTCTGCCCCATCAGGCGGCCGTATCGGCCGACGCGATCGGACGCACGCTGTTCCGAATGTTCCTGAGCCATCGAAAACTTCTCGAGTGGCAGACCGCTTCCCAGGTGGAGCGATCGCTCGGCACGAGCTCGCAGCGCGAGCAGTGGCGCAAAATGTGGCCGGTGACCGTGTTCTGCCTCGTACTGGGAATCGCAATCGGGCTGCACGTTACGGTGGGACGAGCTGCGGGACCGGAGGATCGGTTCCTTTTCATCATGGGAACGCTGCCACTCGTTCTCGTCTGGTTCGCGAGCCCGAGTATCGCCGCGGCGCTCAGCATGTCGGCGATTCTTGGCGAGGTTCACCTGACGGAAGCAGAGCGTCTCGCTTCGCTCAGGTATGCGAAGCTGCACTGGGCGTACTTCGAGAAGTTCGTGACCGAAGAAACTTTCTGGCTCGCTCCGGACAATTTCCAGGAAGATCCTGAGCCGGTAATGGCTCTTCGCACATCGCCAACCAATATCGGTCTCCAGCTTCTGTCGATCATCAGCGCCGCGGATCTGGGCTTCATCACACGGTCGGACATGATCGACCGGGTGGAGAAAATCTTTCGGTCGCTCGAGCGCATGCGACGCTTTCACGGGCATTTCTTCAACTGGTACGACCTCAACGAGCTGCGCGTGCTCGAGCCCGCCTATGTATCGACGGTGGATAGCGGAAACTTCGCCGGCCATTTGCTGGCGGTGAAGCAGGCGTGCTACGAGCTGCTCAAAGACCCGACTTGTCCGGAGGTCGATGCGCGGCGCCTGAAGGCGATCGCCGAGCGTGCACACGCTTACGCGGTGGAAATGGATTTCCGCTTTCTCTACGACGAGAAGCGCAAGCTGTTCACGATCGGATATCACATCGGCAGCAACACCGTCGACAACTCCTACTACGATCTGCTTGCTTCGGAATCGCGACTCGCTTCGTTCGTTGCGATCGCGAAGGACGATGTTTCCGTCGACCACTGGTTCAGGCTTGGTCGCGCACAGACAGCGACTGCCGGGACGCGGACGCTGCTCTCGTGGAGCGGCAGCATGTTCGAGTACCTGATGCCGGCGCTCGTGATGCAGACGTTTCCGTTCACGCTGCTGGATCAGACGCACAAGGGGTGCGTCAAGCGGCAGATTGCGTATGGCACCGAGCGGGCCGTGCCGTGGGGAGTATCGGAGTCGGCGTACGCTGTCCGCGACCGCTCGCACACTTATCAGTACCGCGGTTTCGGAGTTCCCGATCTCGCGCTCAAGCGCGGCTTGAGCAAGGAGCTCGTCGTCGCGCCGTATGCGACGGTGTTGGCGATGATAGTCGAGCCTCACCAATCGCTGCGCAATCTGGCGACCCTGGAAGCGGAGGGTGCGCTCGGGCCATTCGGTTTCCGCGATTCTCTCGATTATACGAGACCGTCGCCAGGCTCGAGGAAGACAGTCGTCGCGACGTACATGGCGCACCACATCGGAATGAGCATCGTCGCGCTCGACAACGCGCTCAATCAACAAGTGTGGCCGCGTCGCTTTCACACCGACCCCCTCGTGCGCTCGGCCGAGCTCGTGCTGCAGGAGCGAATCCCGCGGCGGCTGACGATGCAGGATGTATCCGGAGCCGATGCGGCGCGTGTGCCGAGCGAGACGGAAAAACCAGCGGTACGGGAGATTGAAACTCCGCACACGCCGCAGCCCATCATCGGGATACTCGGCAACGTGCCGTACACGACCCTGATCACGAATGCCGGCGGCGGATTCAGCAGGTACGGGAATCTGATGGTGACGCGCTGGAGGCACGATTCCACGCGGGACAACTATGGTCAGTGGTGCTACGTGAAGGACCTTACCACGGGGCACGTATGGTCGACGGCGCATCAACCGTCGGGCACCGAGCCGCAGTGGTACAGGGTTCTGTTCGCGAGCGATCGCATCACGTTCATCAGGCGGGACGGTGACATAGATACGGTCACTGAGATTGCGGTGGCGTCGGACGACGCGGCGGAGGTGAGGAGGATAATTCTCACGAATCGTTCGACGCAGCCGCGCGACATTGAGCTCACGAGCTACTCCGAGATATGTCTCGCGCCTCCGGATGCAGATCGCGCGCATCCAGCGTTCCAGAATCTGTTCGTGCAAACGGAATTCCTCGAGCCGAATGCAGCGCTGCTCGCGACGAGACGGCCGCGCTCGGCGACCGAGGCCGCGATCTGGTGCGCGCACGTCGTGGCGGTCGGCCCGGAATTGATTGGCAATGTGACTTGCGAGACCGATCGGGCGAAATTCGTCGGACGTGGACGCTCGGTGAGAAATGCGTCGGCGCTGGACGAAGGCGCGGAGCTGTCTGGTACCGTTGGAGCGGTGCTCGATCCAATTTTCTCGCTGCGGGTGCGCGTTCGGATTCCGCCGGGCGCGTCGGCGCACGTCGCGTTCACGACGTTCGTGACGGAGAAGAAAGAGCGTGCGATCGAGCTTGCGGATCTTTATCACGATCCCTACAGCGCTCGACGGGCGCTCGATCTCTCGTGGGCGCAGGCGCAGGCCGAGCTTCGCGATCTGGGAATAGCGCCAGCGGACGCAGCGCTTTATCAGGATCTCGCGGGACACCTGATCTTCCCGCATCCCGGATTCCGTCCCGCACAGAGTGCGGTCGAAGAAAAC
>DASQPS010000381.1:0-2476 GCA_035643845.1 Gemmatimonadaceae bacterium
GAAGAGATATCGCAACGAGTTCGGTCAGTTGATCGAAGGAGCGCCCTACTCCGAGCGTGACATCCGGCGTCCCACTTTCGTGGAGCCCGTCGACGAGATGGGCGACTTTCCGATTCTCGTGAAGCAGTACGACGGCATCAACGAGATCATGCTCGACCACCATCCGCTCGACGTCGTTGGTTGGGACGGCTACTTCTACCCGTGGGCCTTCAACATCAACGATTTCGAGCCGATCGTCGGACGAGTTCACCAGCCGCCGCCGGTGCATCAGACATTTCAGGGGGATGGATTCGTTGTGTGCTCGTTCTGTCCGCGCCCGTACGACTTCCATCCGGACGCTGTGCCCGCGCCGTACAACCACAGCAACGTCGACTCTGACGAAGTGTTGTACTACGCGTCGAGCGAGTTCATGAGCCGGAAGGGGATCGAGTTCGGGAGCATCACCCACCATCCCGACGGAATCCCGCACGGTCCGCATCCGGGGCGCGCCGAGGCAAGTATTGGCGCGAAATACACCGACGAGCTCGCGGTGATGATGGACAGCTTCCGTCCGCTCAAAGTCGCCAAGCAGGCGCTGGCGATCGAAGACAAGAACTACCACAAGTCGTGGCTGCAGGGTCAGCACGCACAGTTCAATCCACCAACGAGCTGAGTTGAGCGCGACATGAGCGAGGCGCTCTGGACTCCTTCACCCGAGCGCGTCATCAAGGCGAACATGACCGAGTTCCTCCGTTACGTGGAGGAGCGCGGTGGTCCTCCAGTGCCGGATTATTCGGCCGATTCCTATTGGCAGCTTCATGAGTGGTCGGTCGCGAATCCCGAACGCTTCTGGTCGCTGACGTGGCGCTTCTGTGGAATCGTCGGTCACCGCGGCACGGGCGGCGGCGCTGAGCGCGTCGGTGTTGGACTCGACCACATGGGACCGCCGGATGCAGAAAGGGGCCCGCGGTGGTTTCCTGACGCGAGTCTCAACTTCGCCGAGAATCTTCTGCGATTCAACGACGAGCAGCCGGCGCTATCCTCGTGGAACGAGGAAGGCCACCAGCGCACTCTTACCTATCGCGAGCTCCGAGAGGCCGTAGGTACGCTTTCGTTGGCCCTCAAAGCCGCGGGCGTCGAGGCCGGCGATCGAGTCGCAGGCTGGCTGCCGAACATTCCAGAAGCAGTGATCGCAATGCTCGCTACCGCATCGCTCGGCGCAATCTGGTCGTCGTGCTCTCCGGACTTTGGCGCGCAGGGCGTGATGGATCGTTTCGGGCAGATCGCGCCGAAGATTCTGTTCGCGGCGGACGGTTATCTGTACAACGGCAAGGAAATCGACCTGATGCCGCGTCTGCGGCAAATCGCATTCAGAATCCCGACGCTCGAGCACGTCGTCGTCACGCCGTACCGGAAGCTGATGCCGGACCTGGACGGAGTGCGCCGGGGCACGCTCTGGTCGCGCTTCATCGCCGCGCAGCTCACGGCCGTCGCTGCGCGGCAGACGCCTTCGAGCGGAGTAAAGAAAACTCCGATCGAGTCGATCATCCGGAAGACGCCGCCGGAGCAGGTAAGGGACGAAGCACCCTCGGTGGAAACGCTGCTGAAGAATATGGAATTCGAGCGCTTCGGCTTCGACCATCCGCTCTACGTCATGTATTCGTCAGGGACAACAGGACTCCCCAAGTGCATGGTGCACAGCGCCGGTGGCACGCTGCTCCAGCATCTGAAAGAGCTGATTCTGCACACGGATCTCAAGCGCGAAGACTGCATCTTCTACTACACGACGTGCGGGTGGATGATGTGGAATTGGCTCGTGAGCTCGCTGTCGGTCGGCGTCAAGGTCGTCCTCTACGACGGCGCTCCACTCGCGCCGACGCCGGACATCCTCTGGGACATGGCTGTCGCCGAAGGCATTACTGTTTTCGGGACGAGCGCGAAGTATCTCGCGCTGCTCGAGAAGTCTGGCTCGGTGCCAAAAAAGAAATTCGACCTGTCAAGGCTCAAGGCCATTCTTTCGACCGGAAGCCCGCTCGCCGATCACAGCTTCGATTACGTCTACAAGAAGATCAAGACAGACGTGCACCTGGCCAGCATCAGTGGCGGGAGTGACATCATCTCGTGCTTCGTACTTGGAAACCCGATTCTGCCAGTGTACCGCGGCGAGATCCAGACGCCGGGGCTGGGCATGGCAGTCGATGTCTTCGACGATCGAGGCAGGCCGGTGAGGTTAATTCCCGGCGAGCTCGTATGCACTCGACCATTTCCGAGTATGCCGATCGGATTCTGGGACGATCCAGACGGTTCAAAATACAAAGCGGCGTACTTCGATTACTTCCCGGGCGTGTGGCGTCACGGAGACTGGGCAGAGATCACGAGGAATCGCGGATACATCATTTATGGCCGCAGCGACGCGACGCTGAATCCCGGTGGAGTACGGATCGGCACCGCGGAGATCTATAGGCAAGTTGAACAGCTGCCCGAGGTTTTAGAGAGC
>DASQPS010000382.1:0-3230 GCA_035643845.1 Gemmatimonadaceae bacterium
ACGAACTGATCGTCCGCGGGCTGGAGGCACCGCTGCCGAACGCTGTTCATTTGCTTTACATCTCGCCCTTGAAGGCGCTCAACAACGATATCCAGAGAAATCTCGACCGACCGCTGGCGGATCTGCGCGCCCGGTTCACCGCTGCGGGCCTCGAGTTTCCCGAGATAAGGGTAGCCGTCAGAACGGGTGACACTCCGGCATCCGCGCGTGCGCGAATGCTGCGGAAATCACCGCACATCCTGATCACGACGCCTGAGTCGCTCAACATCATGCTGACCAGCCTCAAAGGGCGCGGAATGTTCAGCGGCACACGAGCGGTCATCGTCGATGAGATCCACGCCATCGCAGGGACCAAACGTGGTGCACACCTCGCGCTGACACTGGAGAGACTCGAAGCGCTCGTGGAAAACTCTCCTCAAAGGATCGGACTCTCCGCTACCCAACGTCCGCTCGAAGAAGTCGCGCGCTTTCTCGGTGGATGCGAAAACAGCGAGAAACTGCCGCCAACATTCCGCCCCGTAACGATCGTCGACTGCGGTATGACGAAGGAGATGGTGATCTCAATAGAATCACCGGTCGCCGATCTCGGAAACGTCGGCGGCAGCATCTGGCCCGCGGTGGGACCGCTCGTTCTGCGGCACATTCAGGCTTCGAGAACAACGCTCGTGTTCGTGAACAACAGGGCGCAAGCCGAAAAGATCGCCGCCCGCGTGAACTCACTCGCCGAGGAGGAGCTGGCGCTCCCATATCACGGCTCGCTCGCCAGAGAGAGAAGGTTCGCACTCGAAGAGCGTTTGAAGGCGGGGTCGCTGCGTGCCCTTGTCACGACTAGCTCGCTCGAGTTGGGGATCGATATCGGATCGGTCGATCTCGTCATCCAGCTGCAGTCCCCAAAACGCGTCGCGTCGGCGCTGCAGCGAATCGGTCGCGCGGGCCACACGCTCGGGGTTCCAAGCGTCGGTATTCTCGTGCCGACATTCCGTGACGATGGCGTCGAGATCGCAGCAATCGTTGGGGCAATGCGAGCAGGAGAAGTCGAGCCGACGCACGTTGTCCAGAACGCACTCGACGTACTCGCGCAAGTGATTGTCGCTGCGGTTTCCGTCGACGACTGGCCGAGCGCGGACCTTTTTCATCTTGTACGCCGGTCTTATCCCTATCACCAGCTTACGCGAAGCGCATTTGATGAAGTCCTCGCGATGCTGTCGGGAAAATATCCGTCGGATATCGCGGCAGAACTCGAACCGCGAATCACCTGGGACCGCGTAAGCGACAGGCTTACGGGATCGCGCGCGGCGAGAATGACGGCCGTAATCTCCGGCGGCACCATCCCGGACCGCGGGCTGTACACCGTAAACCTTCCAGATCGTACGCGCCTCGGCGAGCTCGACGAAGAATTCGTGCATGAATCGAGAATTGGCGATGTGTTCCAGCTCGGATCTTCCACGTGGAGGATTGCAGCCATCGAGCACGATCGAGTCGTGGTATCCCCAGCGCCGGGCACGCCAGCGCGGATGCCTTTCTGGCACGGAGAGTACATGGCCAGGTCGCTGATGCTGAGCCAGCGTGTGGGCGCTCTCCGTCGTGAGCTCTCCCAATCACCGGATACGCAGGATCTCGTCGACAAATACGGATGCGATGCGGCAACGGCGAATTCGCTCGTGAAATACATCGGAGCGCAGCGTGCGGCGACGGGCGTAGTGCCGGACGACAAGAATATCGTCATCGAGCAATTCAGAGACGAGACAGGTGCCGTGCGCATCGTGATTCACGCGGCGTTCGGCGGCAGGGTCAACGCGCCGTGGGGAATGGCGCTCGCGCAACGAGTCCGCGAAGCGATCAACAATACGGACCTTCAGGTTCAGACCACGGACGATGGAATCATGCTTCGGCTTCCGGACCTCGGCATGACGACACCCATCCAATCGCTTCTCGGACTTTCAGGCGCCGAGGCGGAGCAACTCGTGATGGAAGAAGTGGGCTCGACCTCGCTGTTCGGCGCGCGATTCCGGATGAATGCAGCGCGGGCGCTGCTGCTGCCGCGTGGCAACCCGCGGCGACGGATGCCGCTATGGCTGCAGCGGCTCAAGGCTCTCGACCTCCTCCAAACGGTCAGGCAATTCCCGAGCTTTCCGATTCTCGTCGAGACGTACCGCGAGGTGTTGCAGGACGCGTTCGACATGGCAGGGTTGCGGGCGATCCTTGGCGACATCGCGTCCGGGAACATTCGCATCCACAATGTGCAGACCGATGCACCTTCGCCGTTTGCAGCGAGTTTGCAGTTCGGGTTCGTGATGGACTGGATGTACGGCGACGATACACCTCGCGCGGAACAGAGGGCCGCTTTGCTTTCCCTGGACAGAGCGCTCCTCGATGAGGTCATGGGCGGCGAAGGATCGGACGACATGACGCTCGAAGCAATCGCGCTGACGCTTGCAGAGAGGCGAGGTACGGCTCCAGGCAGACGTGCGCGGACGGACGACGAGCTCGCGCATTTGCTCGACCGCGCGGGGGATCTGACGGGAGAAGAGCTGCGCTCTCGAATCGCTACGCCGGAAGAAGGAGTCCGTAATGATCCGTTCGTGCAGCTCCTTGCAAGTGGCCGTGTTATAGCAATCAGGCTCGGTGGTGAGGGGTCGATTGAGTGGCGCTTCATTCTTACGGAGACCTACCCCAGATACGTGTCGGCGTTTGGCAGCGAACAACTGGCTCGTGTGCGGGGAACCGCGGACCTGGTCGAACAGGATGCAAGCCTTGTCGTTCCAGAAGTCCTCCGACAGCCGGCAATAAACTCGTCGGTTGCCAGGCGGGAAATTCTTGCGCGCTTTCTCACGCAGTCAGGCCCGGTGACAGCGCTGGAAATCCGGGACCGGTACGGTTGGTCGAGGGAGTGGACAGAATCGAGGCTCACTGAGTGGGAGAGAACTGGAAAACTCGTTCGCGGAAAATTCCGCAGTGCCGTCAAGGACATTGAGTGGTGTTCGCGGCGAGTCGCGGAGATCGGCCGGCGCCGAGCGCTTGCGGCACTCAGGAGGCAGATCGAAGCGGTCGAGCTTTCACACTTTGCCGCCTTCATGCAGCGGTGGCAACATCTCGACGAACGAGACAGGCTCGAAGGGGTGACGGGAACCGCGACGGTTATGCGCCAACTATATGGTATAGCGCATCCACCGGTCGCGTGGGATCGCGACTATCTCCGCTCGCGCATTCGGAACTACGACCCTTCGTCT
>DASQPS010000383.1:0-9517 GCA_035643845.1 Gemmatimonadaceae bacterium
GCAGCTCGATCTCTCAGGAGACTATGGCGACTTCACCAATCGCGGCGTGTCGACCTGGGTCGACGCCACCCGGCCGGTAGGTGCGCAATGTCATCGGCGGATTTTCGTTGCACCGGTCGACGCGAGAATCATCGCGCTCGATTCACGCACAGGCACTCCTTGCGACGATTTCGGAACGCATGGGCAGGTCATACTCGATCGAGGGGTCGTAAATGCGCCGGAGTACAAGGGCGAGTACGCCATTACGTCGCCGCCCGCGATAGTGGACGGACTCGTCGTTGTAGGATCCACTGTTGCCGATGGCCATCGTGCCGAGGCGCCGAGTGGTGTTGTGAGGGCCTTCGACGCGAGGACGGGCGCGCTCAGATGGTCGTGGGATCCGGTTCCGCGCAACGCGGCTGAGCAGGGTTACGACACATGGAAAGGTCCGAAGGCACATCTAACGGGGGCAGCGAACGCGTGGTCGATAATCAGCGTCGATTCAGCGCGCGACATGGTTTTCGTCCCGACCGGCAGCGCCAGCCCGGATTTCTTCGGCGGCGAACGGCTCGGTCAGAATCTGTTCGCTAATTCAGTGGTCGCGTTGCGCGCATCGACCGGGAAGATGATCTGGCATTTCCAGACGGTGCATCACGATCTCTGGGATTACGACGTTCCCGCGCAACCGATGCTTTTCACGATGCATCGAGGCGGGCGAGAGATTCCAGCGCTCGCGCAGGCGACGAAGACCGGTTTTCTGTTCGTACTGAACCGTGAAACTGGAAAACCGCTTTTTCCGGTCGAAGAGCGCTCGGTGCCAGCGAGTGATGTTGTCGGAGAGCAGGCGTGGCCAACGCAGCCATTTCCAACACTCCCGCGGCCGCTCTCGCCGCAACGCTTCGACATCGCTGATGCTTTCGGCACAAACGACAGCACGCGCTCGTGGTGTCGTCAACAACTTGCGGGTGCGCGGTCGACGGGAATCTTCACCCCGCCGTCCCTCACTCCGAAGGCGACGGTGATCTTTCCGGGAAACATCGGCGGCTCGAACTGGAGCGGCGTCGCATACGATCCCGTGCGTCATCTCGCGATCGTCCCGACGAATCGTCTCATAACAATCGTCGATCTCATTCCGCGTGCCGAGCTTCACGGCCGAGCGATGAGTGGCACGCGCTTCGATGAGTTCGCGCCGCAGGCAGGAACTCCGTACGGGATGCGTCGACGGCATCTGGTCGCGCCAAACGGCGCGCCGTGCAACCCTCCGCCCTGGGGAACGCTTTCGGCGATTGATCTCGAGACTGGCGCGGTAAAGTGGGAGCGACCCTTCGGTAGAATCGCGCCGCTGGCGAGCGTCGCCGGCAGTGACAAATGGGGATCGCCGAATCTCGGCGGAGCGATGGTCACCGCTGGCGGACTCGTGTTCGCTGGAGGAGCCGTCGATCGGAGTCTCCACGCGTTCGACGTGGAGACTGGAAAGGAGATCTGGAGTGCGACACTTCCCACTGGCGTGCACGGTTCCCCGATGACTTATGTCAGCGCATCGGGGCGTCAATTTGTCGTCGTTGCGGCTGGCGGTCACAAGGAGCTCCATGCATTCGCGGGCGAATTCGAAAGGCCGGGCGATTATTTCGTGGCGTTCGCTCTTCCATCGTCAAACGACAAGGCGCCTCATACGTCGCCTGTCGAAGCGGGGCACTACGAGGGGCACATAGTTCTCGATCGCACTCGGCTCGTCCTCAAGTGGGATCTTTCAGTGACAGGGAGTGCCGCCGCGGTGACGCTCGAAACTCAGGGCATCGATGTCACTGGCCATGGCAGCGGCCGGGTGAGCGGGGACAGCCTATCTCTGGACGTCGATTGGGTTTTTGCGACGCAGAAGTGCTCGGGTACGATGCATCTCACCGGAACTACCGCAAATCATTACACCGCGATCATAGGAGATCTCAGCTACGTCGATGGCTGTTCGGGCGGAGGGAAGAAGCTCGGCTCCTTTGCGATGTGGAAAGGACAACGGCGAGAATCCGTGGTGATGCCGAGCGCGCGCTGACGCGTGACCGAGGTACCGTGATTATTGCGGAAGAGGTGCGACGGGCACAGTAGCTTTCCTGCCGTCGTCGATCCCGAAGCCGAGCATCATCGTTCCCAGCACCAACGCGGCGGATGTGAACATCGGCACCGTGTGGCCGTAGTGATCGTACGAGAAGCCCGCCCAGAGAGGCACGAGCACGCGTGACAGGCCGCCGAAGGTCTGCTGCACGCCCATATAGAGCCCGCGCTCTCTGCTCAAGATCACTCGTGACAACATCGATGTAACGCACGGGAACGTGAACGCGGTTCCCAGCGGAATCAGCGCGACCACGATCGCGAGACTGACGAAGCCGCGCGCCAGGGGCAGTGTCGCGAGGCCGGTGGTCAAAAGGCCGAGCCCGATTTTGGACAAGTGCGCTTCGCCGTACCGGTCGACCATCTTCCCGAGTATTCCCGCGCGCGTTACGACCGCGATCGCGCCTACGTACGTGTAGAAGATCCAGATCTTGTCCTTGCCCACGCCGAACTGGTCAGCGAGAAATAGAGCGAGAATCGCCATCAGTCCCGAGAAGGCGCCCATTGCGATCGCGTAAATCCAGATCAATCGTGGCGCTGTCTCGTTGGGATGCGTGACGACGCGCGCAATTACAGTTCGTGAGGTCCGTGGCTTGTGGTCGTGCGCCTCCGTCATGTCGCGCGACTCCCGCAGGAATTTCCAGGCGAAGAAAATATTCACGAGACAAAGGATCGCCGCGGCGAGTCCGGGACCACTGCTCCCAAATCCGAGAGCCACGCCACCAATCGCCGGACCGATCGCAACACCGACATTGGTCGCCGCCGAAAGCCAACCGAGCGCCTTCGCGCGATCGTGCGGCTCGACCGAATCGGCGACGTAGGCCTGGATGACGCCGACGGTGCCTCCTCCCGCTCCCTGCACTACGCGCGACAAGAGCAGGAGCCAGATCGAATTCGCGAAAGCGAAGACGATGTACGCGACGCAGGACGCCGAGAGTCCAATCAGAAGAGCCGGACGTCGTCCGTAGCGATCGGAGAATCTTCCCCATACGGGAGCGCTCAGAAGCTGAGCAGCGGTGAACGCGCTCATCAGGATGGCTACGACCAGCGCGCCGCCGCCCATCTCCCGCGCGTAAAACGGAAGGAGCGGAATGATCATCAGCAGCCCGACCATATCCACGAGAGCTGTGACGATCAGCACGAACAATTTTCCGCTGGCCACTTTCGACACACGCCCGCTCACCGCCGACGCTCTTCCGCGGAGAGGGGCAGCCACTTAGTCCTCTACCCTGCCGAGCGCCGCTGGCGGGACTGCTCTGCCGACGACTCCGGCGAGCGCGATGATCGTAAGTGCGTAGGGAATCATTTCGATGAATTGCGACGCGATCGCGTGATTTCCCTGCAGCTGGATCTGGAGAGTCTCAGCCGCCGCGAACAACAGGCACGCGAGCGCAGCACGAATCGGACTCCACCTGCCGAAGATCACTGCTGAAATTGCGATGAATCCACGCCCGGCCGTCATCTGGTCGGTGAACTGATGTTGATCGAGCGCGAGATAAACTCCGCCAAGTCCAGCGAGAGTCCCCGAAATGGCGACCGCGATGTATCTCACCCGAGCGACGCTCACTCCGACGCTTGCAGCGGCTTCCGGATGTTCTCCTACTGCGCGCACACGAAGCCCAAATGGCGTCTGGTAAATCAGAAACGCCACCGCCGGCGCCACAATCAATCCCATCCACAAGAGTGGATTGTCGAACCCTCCCGCCTTGATGTTCCCGCCAAATCCCGCGACCCTCGGCGAATTCGAGGAGCTCGCGAAAAAGAGCTTGAGAAAAAAGCGGGTCACTCCGATCGCGAGGAGATTGATCGCAACTCCAACGACTACCTGGTCAGCGCGATAGCGAATCGTGGTGACAGCGTGGATGATCGAGAATATCAGACCGCCGAACATTCCGGCGAGCACGCCGATCCATGGACTCCCCGAGTAATGCGTGCCGAGGACAGCGCCGAACGCGCCGCTCAGCATGAATCCCTCGAGGGTCAGGCTCACGATTCCCGATCTCTCGGCTACGACTCCGCCACTTGCTGCGAAAAGATATGGAATTGCGATCCGTATCATCTGCGCGAGAAAGGAGATCGGGTTCACGCGTCACTCCGCCCGCGCGCACCGCGCAACACTCGACGCACTTCCGGCACCGATGTAGCCACCGCGATTATCACGACACCCTGCAATACATCCATCATCTGCTTCGGCACGAACGCGTGGATGGCGAGACCACCTTGCGATAGCGTCGCAAAGAAAAACGCCGCCAGCAAAACGCCGAGCGGATGGTTTCGGCCAACGAGCGCGACGGCGATGCCAAGAAATCCAGCACCACTAGCGAACCCATCTTCATAGTAGTGTTTGTAGCCGAGGACGTAGTTGATGCCGCCTACGCCAGCAATGACACCCGAAAATGTTAGTGCCTTCATCCATACGCGTCCCACACTGATCCCACCGTACTCGGCCGCGTCCGGCTGCAGGCCGACCGCGCGCAGGTCGTAACCACCTCGAGCGCGAAAGAGGTAGAACCAGACGGCGGCTGCAACGATGACGGCGACTACGAGCGAGAGATTCGCGGCTGAGCCGTGGAAGGTTGGCGAGAGATCCGACAGCCGCGGCAGAACTCCGGCGTGGATCTCAGGCGTGTGCAGCGTCTCAGGGACATGAAGATGACCGGCGATGAACCAGTTTAGCAGCGCAAGCACGATGAAATTCAGCATGATCGTCACGATCACTTCATGCGCGCCGAATCTCGTCTTCAGGTACGCGGGCACGGCGCCGACGACTCCGCCGGCACACGCGGCAGCGATGATACATAGGAGAACCGCTATGATGAGCGGAGTGCCCGCCGGTAGTGCCAACCCTGTCAGCGCAGCCGCGAAGCCTCCCGCGGCGAGCTGGCTCTCGCCACCGATGTTGAACAGACCAGCGCGCAATCCAAACGACACCGCCAGTCCTGTGAACGCCAGCGTCGTCGCTTTGTACAGAACCTGCCCAAAGCCGTACGCATTTCCCCACGTTCCTTCGAGCAATAGCCTGTACACGTTGGCTGGCGATTGTCCGTAACTCAGAATCAGCAGGTCGCCACAGATCAGCGCGACAAGAAGCGCTACTATTGGCGGAATGAGCGCTTCTTCGACGCGCTCGCGCCATGCTGCCCCAGAAAATGTCGGCTGAGTTCCGCCTGCGAGTGACGACTCGGTCAAGCGGCGTTGCCTTTCTTCGCGCCGATCATGTATTCGCCAAGCGATTCTTCGGTGGCTTCGGAAGAGGGCATGACGGCGGCAAACTTTCCGCGATACATCACCGCGATGCGATCTGAAAGTGCGAGGACTTCGTTGAGCTCCGCGCTCACAAGAAGGATCGCCTTTCCTTTGGAGCGAGCTTCGAGCAACTGTTGGTGGATGAACTCGATCGCGCCAACGTCGACACCGCGCGTCGGCTGAGACGCGAGCAAAACGGAGAAGTCGCGGCTCATCTCTCGCGCGATGACGACCTTCTGCTGATTCCCTCCGGAGAGAGCTCGAGCGGCCAGAGCAGGGTTGGGAGGACGGATATCGAACCCGGAGATGTCATCCACCGCATTCCGCATCACATTCGCCTGCTCCAGTACTCCGTGCTTCGAGAAAATCCTTTCAAGACCGAGAATCAGATTGTCAGCGACGCTGTACTCGAGGATGAGCCCGCGCCGGTGCCGGTCCTCGGGGATGTGCGACAGGCCAGCATCATGGCGCGCAGCAACTGATCGACGCGTGATATCGACTCCGTTAATCAAAATTGCGCCGCTGAACACGGGCCTGAGTCCGGCAATCGCCTCGATCAACTCGGTCTGTCCATTTCCTTCGACACCCGCGATGCCGAATATCTCGCCAGGCTTGATGCTGAAGCTCACTTCCTCGACGACGCGCACACCTCTTGTCCCCATCACGTACAGGTCTCGTACTTCGAGGCCCTGATCCGGCTGCGGTGTGGTCGGGCCTTCTTTCGGCTCGACTCGCTTGCCGGCGGACAGCGATACTTCGCGACCAACCATTGCGTGCGCGATCTCGGCTGGAGTGGTCTCGGATGTCTTGATGCGCGAAACGGTTTGCCCGGCGCGCATCACGGTGATCGTATCCGAGATTTCCACCACTTCGTCCAGTCGGTGGGTTATCAAAACGATCGTCGCGCCGTTGTCGCGCAGTTTGCGTAGAACTCCCCAGAGCTCACGGACTTCAGGCGGGGAAAGAACCGCAGTCGGCTCGTCGAGCACGAGAATCTTAGCTCCTCGAAACAACACCTTGAGGATCTCGACGCGTTGAGCTTCGCCAACCGACAGCTCCGAAACGAGCCTGTTGGGGCCGATGACGAGCCCCGTCTCGTTGGAAAGCTGTCTCACGTCGTCCTCGGCCTTCTTCGACCCGAGCATCACCAGTTTCGTTCGAGGCTCGCACCCGAGTACAAGATTCTCGGCAACCGTGAGCGTGGGTACGAGCATAAAGTGCTGGTGCACAACGCCGATTCCGGCGGCGATCGCATCGTTGGTCGACCAGCCCGTGACATCACGGCCGTTGACTTCGACGCGTCCGGCATCCGGCTTCATGAGCCCGCCGAGTATGCGCATGAGGGTGGACTTACCGGCGCCGTTCTCGCCGACGAGAGCGTGGATCTCGCCCGACTCGACATCGAGTGATGCGCCGCGATTGGCGCGAATGGCGCCGAAGGACTTGTCGATGTCCGTCATGCGAATCGCGGTGGTCATAGAGTGCTGGGCACCTTGATGCGTCCGGCGATGATGTCCTGTTTGAGCTGTTCAACGCGCGCGTGGACGCTGTCCGGAATGAGTGCGCGGTTCCGGTTGTCGTAGATGTATCCGACGCCGCCTTCCTTAAGACCGAAGGAGTAGATGCCGCCTTTGAAGGTGTGATTCATCACGCGCTGGATGACGTCGAAGGTCACCGCATTCACGCCCTTCACCATCGAAGTCAGAACGTGGCCCGGCGCTTCGTCGTTCTGGTCGGAGTCGACGCCAATCGCGAGCTTGTTGGTCGCGCGTGCTGCCTCGAACACACCCTGACCGGTGGATCCGGATGCGTGGAAGATCACTTCGACGCCCTGATTGTACTGGCTGAGCGCGAGCTCTTTCCCCTTGCCGGGATTCTTGAATGCGTCGGGTGTGACGCCCGCGTACTGGGCGATCACCTGGCAATCCGGGCAAACTTTTTTGACCCCGGCGCGATATCCCGCCTCGAACTTGTGGATGAGCGGGATGTCCATTCCGCCGACGAATCCAACCTTCTTTGTGTGACTGACGAGTGCGGCGAGAGCGCCGACGAGATAGGAGCCCTCTTCTTCGCGAAATTTCAGCGCAGCGACATTTGGCGGTGGAGGAATCACATTGCCCTTCGCGTCGGTCGCGAGCGCGTAATCGATCCCGGCAAATGCAGTCGTCGGGTATTCCTTGGCGAGATTCGCGAGATCGTCGGTGAAAATGAAACCGACGCCGACGACGAGATTCATTCCTTCGGCGGCGAGGAGTCTAAGTCCCGCTTCGCGATCAGCGCCTTCGCCCGGCTCGATGAAGCGGACGTTCGCGTGCAGCAATTTCGTGGCGCTGTCGGCGCCCGCGTACGCGCCATCGTTGAAGGACTTGTCGCCGCGGCCACCGACGTCCAGCACTATCCCGATTCGCGTCGACGATGTCTCGTTGCCCTCGGCTTTGGCGTTCCGATGGGTAAAGAGGAGTGCGATGTGCGCGACGAGCAGGAGGGACGTGACGATGATTAGCTTTCTCATCTGCAGAGAAGAATCGTACACTACACAGCGGCTTGCAAGCCGAATCGCCCCCTTTCAAACGCATCACGTCACGCATTGATTTCAGCGCATGGCTGAGCGAATACGGACGCGCTTTCTGGTGGTTGGAAGCGGAGTTGCGGGCCTCCACACCGCATGGCGCGCTTCCGGTGACGGAGAAGTGATGGTGCTCACCAAGCGCTCGTTGTTCGACAGCGCGACCGCTTATGCGCAGGGAGGAATTGCCGCCGCGCTCGGCGCTGGAGATTCGCCGGAGCTACACCGGCAGGACACGCTCGCGGCGGGTGCGGCGCTCTGTGATGCCAAGGCGGTCGAGGTGCTCGTTGAGGAAGGCCCGGCGCGCGTCCGCGAGCTCGCGACCGCCGGTGCGCATTTCGATCTGGAGCCAGGCGGAAACTTCAAGCTCGGTCGCGAAGCTGCGCACTCGCGCCGGCGGATCGTTCACGCGCACGGAGATCAGACGGGCGCGGAAGTCGCGCGGACCCTGATCAAACGCGTGAAGGAGAGCGAGAACATCGAAGTGCTGGAGAAGGCGCGCATCCTGGATCTCATCGTCGAGGATGGTGAAGTGCTCGGCGTGAGGGCGGCGGTGGCAGGGAAACCGGTTGAGATCATTGCCGACGCGACGGTACTCGCTACCGGAGGCTGCGGTCAGGTGTATCGCTACACCACGAATCCGCAGGTCGCGACGGGCGATGGCTTCGCTATCGCGCATCGCGCCGGTGCGACTCTCGCCGACATGGAATTCGTTCAATTTCATCCGACTGCGCTCGACACTCCAGAAAATCCGTTGCAGCTCATCTCCGAAGCCGTGCGCGGGGAAGGCGCGGTTCTTCTGAATGAAGAGGGCGACCGATTCATGATCAAGAAGCATCGTCTGGCGGAGCTCGCGCCGCGCGATGTCGTGGCGCGGGAGATCTTCCGTCAGAAGGCCGGCGGCCGACACGTCTGGCTCGACGCGCGTATGCTCGGCCCCGTTTTCGAGGACCGCTTTCCGGGAATCTTCGCGATCTGTCGGGCGCGAGGAGTCGATCCGTCGAAGGATCTCATCCCCGTCACTCCGGCCGCACACTACATGATGGGCGGCATCGTCACCGATCTGCGGGGCAGGGCAAGCCTCAATCGGTTGTACGCATGCGGCGAAGTCTCGCGGACAGGTGTGCACGGAGCGAACCGTCTCGCCTCGAACTCGTTGCTCGAGGGACTCGTATTCGCCGAGCGTGTGGCGAGAGACATGATCGAGACGAAGAAGTTGACGGCGGCGCCGCGCAAGAAAAGCTGGGACGTGCCGGCGCTCAGAGATCGTGGCGCGGCTCAGGTTGCCGCGGACACCATCAGGCAGGTGATGTGGGACTACTGCGGCATCGACCGTAGCGCCAAAGGCTTGAGAACGGGCCACGCCAGGCTCACTGAGATCGAATCGAGATTGCCCGAAGGCGCGACCGAGGAGCAGAACATGGTACAGACCTCGCTTCTCATCGCCGACGCCGCGCTGCTGAGAAAGGAATCGCGCGGCGGACACTACAGAAGTGATTTTCCGCGCGCGAAACGCAAATGGAGCGGCAGGCATATCGAATGGTAGATCGACTGACGGAAGAGTACGCGGAGCTGCACGAGGAGATCAGGCATCTCGCGCGCGTGAGAAACGCGGTGATACTC